>DATEHD010000336.1:0-8993 GCA_035279765.1 Candidatus Krumholzibacteriia bacterium
CGACGAGACCAAAGCCGGCTTCGACCAGACCATGGTGTTCTCGCGCAGCTCCATCACGCCGGCGCCGATGACGCCGGCCAAGGTGGACCGCACACCGGCTCCCGCGGCGCCCGAGAAACCACGAACGCAGGCAGATGTTGCCGTGGCGGTGGCAGCACGGCGTCCGCGCCTGGTGGCGCGCGACGAGTTCGGCGAGCGCGTGATCGAGGTGGGAGAAAACGGCATTGCCATCGGCTCGGATGAAAATGCCGACATCCGCATCGAAGGCATGTTCGTTGCAGGAAAGCACGCGCGCATCGTGGTGGAGAGCGGCCGGATTGTGCTGCAGAAGCTCGCCGGCCTGCGCCCCGTCAAGGTGGGCGGCAAAGCGATACGCGAGATCGAGCTCAAGGACAACGACGAGATCCAGATCGGAAACGAGTCGTTCGTCTTTCACGAATAACGCGCCCCGGAGGCGTCGATGCGATATCTCCTCATTTCCGACATCCACAGCAATCTGGAGGCGCTGCAGGCCACGGTCGAATTCGCGAAGCGCTACGAGCCGTTCCAGCTCATGTGCCTGGGCGACGTGGTGGGCTACGGCGCCGATCCGCAGCCGTGCATCGACCTGGTGGGCGACAAGGCGAACCTCATGCTCGCCGGCAACCACGACCTCGCCGTCGCGGGCATCATTCCGGCCGACGACTTCAACGCCATTGCGCGCCGCTCGGTGGAGTGGACGCGTGACCAGCTCAGTGCCGAAGACCGCGACCTGCTCGGAAATCTTCCGTTGCAGTACGTCGACGGCGATTACTGTTACACGCACGCGTCGCCGCTCGACCCGATCCGCTTTTCGTACATCCGCACACTCGAAGAAGTGGGCGAGGTGTTCTCCCACATCGGCCAGCGTTTTTGCTTTGTCGGCCACACCCACCTGCCGGTGATCGTCAGCATGAGCAAGCGCACCGGCAAGATGGAAGTCGTGCGCGACACGCGCATCAAGCTCAAGGACAACGACCGCTATTTCATCAACGTGGGCTCGATCGGCCAGCCGCGCGACTCCAACCCGGACGCGTGCGCGGTGCTTCTCGACGAGGAAGCGGGATCGCTCGAGTTCGTGCGCATCCCGTACGACATCTCGAAGTCGCAGGGAAAAATACTCTCCAACGGCCTGCCGTCGTATCTGGCCGAGCGCTTGATGCTCGCGAGGTAGTTCCGTGTCCGAAGGCAAGAGCTACCGCATCCTGGAAACCGTCGCCTCCGGCGGCACGGCGGTGCTCTACCGCGCGCTCCAGATTTCGCTCGACCGCGTGGTCGCGGTGAAGCGGCTGCACGCGCACCTCACCCAGGACGAGAACTTCACGCGCCGTTTCGTTCTCGAAGCCAAGGCGGCCGCGTCGCTCGATCATCAGAACATCGTGCGCGTGATCGACTTCGGCATCGAAGATGGCAGCTACCAGATGGTGATGGAGTTCGTCGAAGGCGAGAGCCTGAAGGACGTCTTCGACCGCTGGCGCCCGATGCAGCCCGATCTTGCGCTCGCCATCGTGCACCAGGTGTGCCGCGGCCTCGAGCATGCGCACGCCAAGGGCATCGTCCATCGCGACATCAAACCCGGCAACATCATGCTGACCAAGTTGGGTGTGGCCAAGATCACCGACTTCGGGCTCGCCAAACTGACGCAGGGAACGACGGTACAGACCGCCGCCGATTCCATTCTCGGCACTCCTCTATATATGTCGCCCGAACAGGCGTTCGGCGAGAGCGTCGATCAGCGCAGCGACCTGTTCTCCCTGGGAACGGTGCTCTACGAGCTGCTCACCGGACGCCAGCCGTTCGCCGGCGAGAATTACATGGGCGTCATCCAGAACATCATCAACAAGGAGATTCCCGCGGTGCGCGATCTGAACCCCGAGGTTCCGATCGACGCCGAGCACATCGTGATGCGCGCGCTCGCCAAGGATCGCGAACAGCGCTTCTCGTCCGCGCGCGAATTCCGCGAGGCGATCGAGGCCGTGCTGGGAACGGACGGTCTCGCGCGAGCCACCGCAGTTCTCCCCGCACTGCTCGACCGTGGCGGACGCACCCTGATGCTTTCCAAGTCGGCGATGACGCCCGCGCCTTCCAAGGGGATGTCGACCTCATCGTCGTCGTGGAGTACGGTGAGCAGCGTCAAGAAGCGACACCATTCGGCTCCTCCCATCTGGGCCACCATGGCGGTCATTGCCGTGCTGCTCGGCGGCGGCGCCACGTGGTTTTTCTGGCCGCGGCTGCATCCGTCCGCGAACGTGATCGAGCCGGGTGCGGTGCAGCAATCGGCCATGAACGAAAGCAACGGCCTCGTCCCGCCCGTGGACCCGGCACTGACGCACGCGGACTCGACGGCCGCCGACAGCAGCGCCCGCGCAGCGGTCGCGACGCGCGATACCACGGCAACCGCCAGGACGGCGGCGGCCGCGCCCGCTCCGGCCAAACAGCCGGAAGTCGGGCTGGTCCCGGTGCCGGTGGCGCCGGAGAAAATCATCGCGGTGGTGGACTCGACTGCCAAAGCGGCCGCGGCGGCGCAGACGAAAACCGCGGCGCCGGTCAAGGTGGCCAAGCCCCGCGTCGAGGCGGAAAAAACGTTTCCGCAGGGATATCTGATGCTCAACTGCGAGCCCGACGCGAAGATCTACATCAACGGGATTTTCCGTGGCGACGCCGCGCCGACCTTGCGGCTCACGCTTCCGGAGGGATTGCTCTCGATTGAATGCCGCGCGCCCGGATATGAATCTTACCTGGAGACTCTGAGCGTGACCGTGGACGAGCTTTCACAGCGCAACATCACGCTTCGCAAAGAGATGGGAATCATCAGCCTCGCCACCACGGAAGGCGCGCAGTTCTACGTGGATGACGCCCTCATCGGCACGACGCCGATCATGAAACCGATCAACATCCCGGCGGGCACGCACACGCTGACGATCACGAAGGACGGTTTCTTCACCTGGAGCTCCAACGTCACCGTCGAAGCCAACGCGACGATGCCGCTGCACATCACTTTGAGTCCGCGCTACTAACCTTCGCCGCCAGTTCTGCCAGGTACTCTTCCGCTTCCCGTACGACAGTTGCCGGTTCGAGCGCACGCAGGTCGCCGCCCGGTGCCCGTACGACACGCAGACCCGGGCTGCGCGGTGCCCAACGCACCGGATCCGTGAGACCGAAGATGGCGAGCACGCGCGCTCCGGCCGCACACGCGACATGCATCACGCCGGTGTCGTTGCACAGGACGAGGTCGGCGCGTTTGAGAAGCGCGGCCACATCGGTGATGGAACGACCGCTTACCACGTTACCGTGCGTCTCACAGGCTGATTGGAATGTTCTCACCGTGCCGGCATCCGCGGGACCTTGAATGATCATCAGCGAAAGCGTGTGCTTCCGCGCCAGAGCATCCACGACGGTCGCGAAGTTTTCCGGCTTCCATATGTTCTCGGCCTTGCCTGCGCCCGGGTGAACGGCAAGTTTGAGGGCGTCACTTCGCCAGCTGTCGCTGGCGTATCTCTCGCTCGCCTCCCCGGGGACAATCAACGGCGAGAGATCGCTGGTGGTGATGCCGACGTAGCGCAGCGGAAACAGATTGTGCTCCGCTTCGTTCATACCGGCGAGCTGCGCGGGAGTCGGGAGCGGCAGGGTGATGTTGAGGTAAGAGCCCGTGAGCGCGTCTCCGATCTTCGCCGATGTCGACCCGATGCGCACGCGCGCGCCGGACAGAACGCCCAACATGAGTGTGGTGAACGAAAACGACACCGTGTGCAGCACGATGGCGAGATCGAAGCGCTCCCGGCGCAGCGCACCCAGCATCGCCAGGTGCGAGCCCGGCCGCTGCTTGTCATAGGTGAACACGCGGTCGACGAAGGGACTGTTGGCGAGGACGCCGCGGTTGAGCGTGGATGTCACGATGCCGATGGTGGCGCGCGGATACGTTTCGCGTATGGCGCGCAGCGCCGGTGTGGCCAGCATCATGTCGCCCATCTGGTTGTGCTGGCGCACCACGAGAATGCGATCGAAGCGCTGCGCGCGGAACGCATCGGGCGTCATGCGCCGCGCGCGCAGAAACGCACCCACGAAGCGCATGAGCCCGCGCTTCCCCGAGCGCTCGATGGTCTTCACGCGGCCCATACGCTCACCACTTCTTCTTTTTTTGAACCTCGCGAACGCCGGAGAGGATGTCGAGATAGCTCTGGTAGCGCGTGGGCGGAATGCGTCCCGCTTCCACGGCGGCCTTCACCCGGCAGCCCGGCTCGTGCGAGTGCGAGCACGGGTTGAAACGGCATGGCCCTTCGATGTGACGGATCTCCGGGAAACAATTGACGACGGCGTACTCATCGGTGCCGGGAAAGCCGAAGGTCTGCATGCCCGGCGTGTCGGCGAGAAAGCCGCCGCGGAAGGGAAAGAGCTGCGCGTTCGTCGTCGTGTGGCGTCCGCGGCCGGTACGCTCCGACAGCTCATCGACCACGAGGTCGAGCTCGGGGTCGAGCTGGTTCAAGATCGAGCTCTTCCCCACACCCGATTCCCCCACGAACGCATACACGCCGGTCCCGATCCGCGCGGAGAGCTCCTCGATACCCTGCCCCTTGACCGCGCAGGTCTCGATCAGCTCGTAGAGAGAGGGCGCATACGTCGCGCGCAACGCGTCGAACTGGCCGGGCCTGGCCAGGTCCGCCTTGTTGAAGACAATGCACGGAGGAATATGGCCCCATTCCGCGGAGGCAAGCACGCGATCCAGAAATCCGGGGTGCAGGGGCGGATCGACAGCCGCGACCACCACGAACAAGCGCTCGATGTTGGCAACCACCACCCGATCGCTGGCCCCGCGCTCGATGTAACGGGAGAGCCATGACGTTCGCGGCAGAACCTCTTCCAGCGAGCCCACGCCCGCCGACTCGCGCAGAACCGTCACCCGGTCACCCGCCACGACGGCCAGGGCGGACTCCCGGACCCGGGAACGCCCGCGTTGCGAACAAGCCACCGTCTCCGAGCCGACGCGGACCCACACTTCTCCCCCGGTTACGCGGACGACGAGGCCGTTTTCGAGACGTTCTTGCATGGACACACGCGTTGGACTAGGATGGGTACAGTGGAGTCGTGGATTTGACGTTGAGGATATCCCCGGTTTCTGGTAATTTCCAGCCAATCATCCACATGGCCGGTCCCGGCGGCAATGTTACATGGAACCATCACTGATGACGTCACAAGAGCTCGCGTCATACTTCAAGCCATCTCTCTGCATTTTCGACCTCAAGGCGGCCACCAAGCGTGATGCCCTCGCCGAGATGGTCGAGACCGTTTGCGCCGATCGTGACATCCGCGACCGCGGATTGATTCTCGAGATGCTGCTCAATCGCGAAAGCCTGGGCAGCACGGCGATCGGCAAGGGAGTGGCGTTCCCGCACGGCCGCACGCTGGCCGTTCGCGACCTTTCCATTGTATTTGCGCGCTCGGCGACGGGAATCGACTTTGATTCCGTCGACCGAAGACCGACGCACGTTTTCTTTCTCATCATTGCGCCGCCCCAGGATCGCGATAATCTTTACCTGCAGGTGCTCGGCCGCGTGGTGGATTTGATCAAGGACGATGCTTCGCGCGACCGGATCGCCACGGCGAAGACATTCGAAGAACTGAAGGACATCATCGAAGGGCAGGGCCTTTGACAGACCATCCCGTGAAGAAACAGGATCAGGTGCGCCTCCTCGTCGCACTCCAGGATTTGGACCACATGATCAAGGATGCCGGGGACCCCAAGCACTCGGCGAAAATGCAAGAAATGGGTTTTCCCATCGAGGGTATCGAAGCCCTGCGCACGGCGCGCGGCGAGATCACGCAGCACATCAAACCGCAGTTGCTCACCCGTTACCAGCGCGTATCCTCCAGCTACGAACGTACTGTCGTTCCGGTAGTGGGCGAGCTGTGCACGGGCTGCCTGACCAAGGTCCCGACCTCGTTCCGCTACGAGAAGAACGCCGTCATGACCTGCGAGAACTGCGGCCGCATTCTCTACTTCATCTAGTTCGTACCGGCCGCGCACCTGCTTTCCCTTCCCGGTGTATCAAGGGGGGACATGACGGTGTTCAGTCGATCACTTCTCCCTCTTCTCCTCTTGGGCGCGTTGGCAGCGCCGGCGCTGGCCTCCGAGAGCACGCTCCCGTTCGAACGCTTCGGCACGGTACATGTCTATGCGAGCGACGCAGCGCCGAAACAGGTGGTGCTGTTCGTGTCGGGAGACGGCGGGTGGAACCAGGGCGTTGTCGATATGGCGCGCGAGCTGGCGACGGATGCGGTGCTGGTGGCGGGCATCGACATCACGCACTACCTGAAAGAGCTCGCGGCGGGCGAGGAGAAGTGTGCGTATCCCGCCGCGGATTTTGAAGCGCTCAGTCAGTTCCTGCAGAAGAGCCGCGGTTTTTCGACATACGTGAAGCCGATCCTCGTCGGCTACTCGTCGGGCGCGACGCTCGTCTACGCAACACTCGTGCAGGCGCCGGCCACCACCTTCAAAGGCGCGCTGAGCCTCGGCTTCTGTCCCGACCTCGATCTTTCCAAACCATTCTGCAAAGGCAGCGGCATCGAGTTCGAGCCAGGCGCCCAGGGCAAAGGTGTGAACTTTCTCCCGGCCAAAACGCTGCGCGTGCCGTGGATCGCGCTGCAGGGCGAAATCGACAAGGTGTGCGACCCGCCCTCCACGCGGCGTTTCGTCTCCGAGGTTCCCGGCGCTGAAATCGTGATGCTGCCGAAAGTCGGCCACGGATATTCGGTGCCGCGCAACTGGATGCCGCAGTTTCGCGCCGCATTTGCGAAAATCGCCGGTACGCCCGACGCCACCGAGCCGGTGGCGGCAAGCGTCGAATCGCTTCACGATCTGCCGCTCCACGAAGTGGCGGCCAGGGCACCCGAGCAGCCGATGCTCTGTCTCCACATCACCGGCGACGGCGGTTACGGCGTAACCGACAAGGGCATCACGGAGGAGCTCGCCGCGCGGGGTATTCCCTGCGTGGTGCTCAATTCGCTCCACTATTTCTGGAAGGAGCGAACGCCGGACGAGACCGCGGGCGACGTCGCGCGCATCCTTCGTTACTACCTTTCCACCTGGAAGAAAGACTCCGTGGTGCTGCTTGGTTATTCGCGCGGCGCGGACGCGCTTCCCTTTGTTGTGAACCGCCTGCCGGCCGATCTGCGCGGCCGCGTCCGCCTGATGGCGCTGGTGGGCGCCGCCGAAGAAGCGCAGTTCGAGCTCACGCTCACGGGCTGGCTCGGGCACTCGCCCAGATCGTATCCCGTGCTTCCCGAGATCGAAAAACTGCGCGGACTGCGCATGGTGTGTTTCTACGGAACCGAGGACAAGGACGCGGTCGCGCCGCGCATCGACCCCGGCCTGGCGAAGATCGTGCCTGTGCAGAGCGGCCACCGGCTGGGGTCCAATTTCGATGTCATCGTGAAGACCATTCTCGAGGAAGCGGAAGCGAAGCCATGAACGGCGAGGGTGCACAACCACGTCGCAATCGCCGGCGCGCGGGCCTGATTGCCATTGCCACCACGGTACTGATCGGTGTGCTCATCGCCGCGATGGACACCGAAGAGGCCGTGCACATCCTGCGTCATCCGTCGTGGGGATGGTTTCCGCTGGCTCTCGTATTCACCGCGCTGTCCTACCTGTGTTTGAGCGGCAGCTTTGCCACCATCAATGAGATCTTCGGCATCCGCCTGCGCCGGCGTGATCAAATGGAGATCGGGTTTGTTGCGTTCTCTCTCAACAACCTCGTTTCGGTGGGCGGACTCGCGGGGTATTCGCTGCGGCTTTTCCTGTTGCGACGGCGCGGCATGGCGGGCGGCGACATCGTGGGCGCATCGCTGGTGCATTCGTACGCGAATCAGCTGATGATGATGTCGCTCCTGCCGCTGGGCCTCGTGTACATCCTTGTCAATCATCCACTCGGACGCACGCGCACCACGGAGCTCTCCGTCGCCGCGGGCCTTTCCTTTCTGGTGGTGGTTGTCACCACGTTTCTCCTCTTCGACGCCTCCGCGCGCGGACGCGCCGCCGCGGTGCTGGTCTGGCTGGCCCGCCGCGTGCTGCATCGCGATGTGAGTGCATCGGTGGAGCGCTTGCAGGCAACCATCGCCGCCGGGTTCGTCGCGCTGCGCCGCCGTCCCTCGCTGATGGCGCTCCCGCTGGTGCTGGTGGTGCTGGACTGGGCCGCCAGCGTACTGGCCCTGGATGCGTGCTTTCTCGCCCTCCGCACCCCCATCCATCCCGGGGTGCTCCTGACCGGTTTCGCCATCGGGGTGTCGGTGGGGTTCTGGTCCATGCTGCCGGGCGGGCTGGGCGCGCAGGAAGGCTCCATGGCCGGGATCTATGTCCTTCTGGGGGTGGGGTATGAGCGGGCACTGCTCGCGGCCATGTTATTTCGCATCATCTATTATGTGGTCCCATTCGCGGCCAGCCTTGCCCTCTATGCCCGGCTCCTGCGAGCCCCGAGGCACTCGACCGCGGCCATCTGATTGTGCGGGCCGCGCATCTTTGGTAAAATATTTTTACCCGTTAAATTGTGTTCCGCATTGAACCGCTGCTCCCCTCACGAGCTGGACGCCATGGAATCGTCACTGCGCGCCTTTCGCCGCAACCTTGAGCCCTTCGAAAAGGACCGGTCCGCCGCCCCCTGGCACGTGACCGGCCACATTGACGTCGTCAGCGAACGTCGCTGCCTGGTGAGCTGGACGCCTGTCGACGCGCGCTCACGCACCAGCCAGAGCGTGCTTCAATTTCGGGCCGACGCCGCCACCGCCATTGCGCCCTCGGGTTGTCTTCCCATTCTCGAGCTGCACATGCAGGACGGCCGCGTCGAGCTGCTGACTCCTTATGCGGCGCCGCTCGAGTCGTGCGCGCACGACGACAATGCCGTGATGCGTGTGCTGGAAAGTCTCGGCGCCACGCTTGTGCGCTTCGACGAACACGCGTTTCATGCCACGGCACTCCAGCCCGG
>DATEHD010000337.1:0-8230 GCA_035279765.1 Candidatus Krumholzibacteriia bacterium
GAGGACGTGACGACAATCGACAACGACGTCATCGTGACCGGTTCATTCGACGCCACGACGGACTTCGACCCGCCCGGCGCCGGCGGTGCGATCAAGGTCAAGGGAGGCGTCAACGCGTTCGTGGCGCGCTACACGGAAGCGGGTGCGATGCGCTGGGCGAAATCGTTCGGGCCGGGCGAAGACCAAAAAGGTTTGAGCATCGCACCGCTGGCGGGAGGAAACATCCTGGTGTGTGGCCAGTTCAGCGGCACGATGACACTGGGCTCGAAGACGCTGACGGCGGCGGGAAACGTCGACATCTTCATCGCACGCCTCGACGGCGATGGCAAGGTTCTCTCGGCAAGCCGGATCGGCGGTCCCGGCGAGGAATTCGGCCTGTTTACGGCGACCACCGGCTCGACCGCCATCATCGCCGGCGGTAGCGGATCCGATCAGATCACTTTTCCCGGCGGAACCCATCGGGCGCGCCGCGGCTCCTTCGACGGATACATCTTTCAACAGCCGTAAAGCACCGGGCTACGAAAACGCCCGGCGCGCAAATTCCACAAGCTCCGCGTGTGAATCCAGCACGAGGTTCGCAGCACTGAAATCGATGGCACTCGTCTCGGGTGTGCGCACGACGACTACCGGGATGTCCGCCGCGATCGCGGCACTGACGCCCTTTTCCGCATCTTCTACCACGACGGCTTCGCTCGGTGACGCGTTGACGTCGGCCAATACGGTAAGAAAACTCTCGGGGTCGGGCTTGAGGGCAGCGATGTCGCTGCCGACGATCGAGCCGAATGTCTCCAGCAGTCCTTCGTTCTCCAGAATGGCAACGATGTCGCGTTTCATGGTGCCGCTCGCAATGGCGAGTTCCTTCCCGGCGCCCACCAGCAAGCTCACCAGCTCGCGTGCCTCGGGGAAGAAGCGCACAGTGCCGTTCCTGCACAGCTCGGAGAAAATAGGACGCTTCTCGCGGCGAATCGCGTTGGGATCGATCTTCAGTTTGTGACGTTCGATCTCACCCTTCGGTCCGTGTCCGAGCGACGTCCAGTACTTCGCGTACTCCACGGGATCCAGCGTGTGACCGTATTTCTGAAACACGGCGTTGTACGACGCCATGTGGTGGCGCTCGCTGTCGACGAGTACGCCGTCGAAGTCGAAGATCACCACGGGAACGGAGAACAGTTGAACGAAGCTGTCGAAGCGGGGGTCAGCCAAGATAGCGCGCCTCGTCGCGGATGGGTATCAGCCGGCGCACGAACCGGTAAATAGCAAGGCTCTCTATTATAAAGGGCATGAACCCGAGAAACCCGAGCACCGGCATCTCGAAGACACGAATGTGCCCGAAGTAGGGGACGTCGTAGTGCCACTTGGCCAGCGCCCAGTAATTCCAGAACTCCCACACGAAGCCCGCCAGGAGACCCGCCAGAAAAAACAGGGGCATCGAGCGCCGCTCACCGGTGAAGAATTCCGAGAGAATGGACCGGTCGCCGCGGCGGCCGTTGATGGGGTCGAGAAAGAACGCAAACCCCATCCATACCAGTGGTGTCATGTGCGTCGAGGGGAAAACGAGCGGGATGACCAGGCACAGGAAACCGAAGCTCACGAAGGGCCAAAAGATGGAATTCGGCATGCGGGGGTAGGTTGTTTTGTCTTCTCCGGGAAACAGATCGGAGAGAGTTTCGTAGATGAGGAACATACCCGGGGAGATGGTGGCAAAAGCCCAGGCGTATCCAGCATACCGGATCCACAGATTGTCGGGCATGCCGACATAGGTCCAGTTGCGGAGAAGCAGGTTGTAGCCCTCGAAAATGCACCAGCTCCCGATCGAAATCACCGCCAGCAGGAAGATCTCCAGCGGGTGGTCGGAAATCAGCGAGGTTCCATGGCGGCGCTTGCGCAGCCCGTCCAGAAAGAGAACCAGGCCCGTCCACTGGATGGGCGTGAAGAACCACCCGATCAGGGTATTGTTGGCGGCAAACAGGAGGATTTCGAAGAGAATCATCGAGCCGAGGCCCACCCAGCCGTAGACGGGCATACGCGCCGCCACGGCCGCAGGCCGTCTTGACTTGATGGCTTCCTCGGTTATCATACGTGTCATTCTGTCCCGCGCGTCAAATTCCCCGCAAGCTTTGTTAATGATTGACGTTCGAACGCAGCGGTTGCAAGAACTGCCGATCCTAGCGCATCGGCTTTGCGCGGCGCAACCGCCTGGATGTGTTTCGGAACCCGGCGCACGGCCGGTTGTTCAATGGCGATAGCGCGGCGCGTGAGGCGCCGCCGGAGGTCTCGATGCAATACGAAATTCAGGCACTCAACGAGCGCGTCGAACGCGAAAGCCAGTTCGTCCCGCTCCTGCAAAAATCGATTCAGCGCGCCATCATCGGACAGCGCTACCTGATCGACAGGCTCCTGATCGGCATTCTGTGCGACGGTCACGTGCTTATCGAAGGCGTGCCCGGTCTCGCCAAAACGCTCTCGGTAAAAACACTCGCGGCGTCGGTGGACACCACGTTCCGGCGCATCCAGTTCACGCCCGATCTGCTGCCCGCGGATCTCGTGGGCACCGAGGTTTACAATCCGCGTGACCACACCTTCACGGCCAAGAAGGGACCGCTCTTTGCCAATTTCATTCTCGCGGATGAAATCAACCGCGCGCCGGCCAAGGTGCAGAGCGCGCTCCTCGAGTGCATGCAGGAGCGCCAGGTGACGATCGGCGACAAGACGTACCCGCTCGAATTTCCGTTCCTCGTGCTCGCCACGCAGAACCCGATCGAACAGGAAGGAACCTATCCGCTGCCCGAAGCGCAGGTCGACCGCTTCATGTTGAAGCTCAAGGTCACGTATCCCGCGCGCGACGAGGAAAAGCAGATCATGGAGATGGTGACGTCGGGTGCCATGCCCAAGATCGATCCTGTCATCAATCCCGCGGTGCTCAAGCAGGCGCAGCAGACCGTGCGCGAGATCTACATGGACGAGAAGGTGAAGAACTACATTCTCGACGTGGTCTTCGCGACGCGCGATCCGGAATCGTTCAAGCTCAACATCAAGCACCTGATTGCGTACGGCGGCTCGCCGCGCGCCACGATTTTCCTCGCGCAGTCGGCGCGTGCCCACGCGTTCCTGCGCGGACGCGGCTACGTGACACCCGACGACGTGAAGGCGGTGGGCTACGATGTGCTCCGCCACCGCGTGATCGTCACCTACGAAGCGGAAGCCGAAGGGCTCGACTCCGAAGCGGTGTTGAAGCAGATCTTCGATCACATCGAGGTGCCCTGATTTCCATGGCAGAAACTTCGCGTGACCCGGCCCCGGCCGACGATCGCAGCCTCGTTGAAGTATTGAAGAAAGTCCGGCGCATCGAGATCACGACGCGCCGGATGGTGAACGACGTCTTCTCCGGCGAGTACCACAGTGTATTCAAAGGCCAGGGGATGGAGTTCGACGAGGTGCGCGAGTACCAGCCCGGCGACGACATCCGCGCCATCGACTGGAACGTCACCGCGCGCATGGGCGCTCCTTATATTAAGCGCTTCATGGAAGAGCGCGAGCTGGTGGTCACCTTCCTGCTCGACGTGAGCGCCTCCGGGCGCTTTGGCTCGACGGGGAAGACCAAGCTCGACACCGCCGCCGAGATCTGCGCCGTGCTCGCCTTCAGCGCCATCCAGAATCACGACAAGGTGGGTGCCATCGTCTTCTCCGACGAAGTGGAGAAGTACATTGCGCCGGAGAAGGGCCGCAAGCACGTGCTGCACCTGGTGCGCGAGGTGCTCTTCTTTCAACCCAAGCGCAATCGCACCAACGTGGCCAACGCGCTCGAGTTTCTGCTGCGCGTCTCCAAGCGGCGCGGCATTGTGTTCGTCGTGAGCGATTTTCTCTCGCCCGATTTTTCACGGCAGCTGGCGATGGCGGCGCGCAAGCACGACGTGGTGGCCATCTGGCTCAGCGATCCGCGCGAAGAACACCTGGAGATGTCGGGCATGGTGCGTGTATGGGACCAGGAAGCGCGCATCGAGCGTGTGATCGACCTGGGCTCGCGCGCGGCGCGCGAACGCTTCCGCGCCTACGCGCAGCGCCGCAACGAGGAAACCGCCGCCGTATTCCGCCGCCACGGCATCGACAGCGTGCGCATCGAGACGGGCAAGGACTACATCATACCGCTGTCGTTGTTCTTCAAGGCGCGCGCCAAGAGGCGCTGATACTGTTCCAGCCGTGGCAACCCTGAGATACACGCGCATTTGTGCCGCTGCCGTCGCGGTTTTTCTCGCGACTGTCGTCGCGAGTGTTTCGGCAGCGCATCTTAAGACCGCCGTCGGCGAGGTGACGTCCAAAACCGAAACCGGCCCCGACAGCGTCACCATCGGACAGCGCTTTCACATCCGCTACCATTTCACCTTCGATCCCGATTCGCTGCGGCCGCTGGTTCCCAAAAAGCTCAACGCCGGCACCTGCCGCGTCATGGGCGTCGCCTACAACGAAGCCAAGAAGGATCCGAAGGACAAACCGATCGAGCGCATCGCGGATGTCACATTCATTCCGCTCAGCATCGATTCGTCGGTCGTCCCGGCCAACAAGTTTGATTTTATCGCCGCCAACGGCGACACCATTCGCGCGTGGACCGACGAGGTACACGTACCGATCAAGCGCATCGCCGCCAACGCGAAGGATCTCAATCCGCTCAAAGAGCAGTGGAAGGCGCCGCCCAACTATCTCCTGTGGGGTGGGATTGCGCTGGCGGTGCTCGCCGCCATTGCGGCGCTCATCTGGTGGATTCGCAAACGGCGTGCGCGCGGCGAAGTGGAAGCGCCGGCGATTCATCTGCCGCCTGAAGTGATTGCGCTCGCGGAGCTCGATCGTATCGCGGGCTTGAACCTGCCTGCGCGCGGCGACTACAAACAGCACTACACGCTCATGGTCGATGCGCTGCGCCATTATCTCGAAGCACGCTACGGCGTGGAGGCCATGGACCGCACCACGTTCGAGCTGATGGATGCGCTGAAATACCGACGCGTCAGCGTCGGTGGGCTTGAACCTCTTCTCGACGAATCCGATCTCGTGAAGTTTGCCAAATACGCTCCCACTCCTGAGACGGCTACGCAGGCAGTGAATCAGGCTCGCGAGATTGTTATGCGTACGACGCCGGTGGAAGTGACGCCGGATATTCTGGCACCGTCTGTTTCTTCAGATCCCTCAGAGCCGGTAGGAAAGGCGTCGTAGGCCCGATGTTTCGTTTCGCCTATCCCTACGTGCTCTGCCTCCTGGCACTCCTGCCGCTGGCGGCGTGGTACGTGCTGCGGCATCGCGGCGAACGCAGCGTGGCGTATTCCTCGCTCGACCTGCTCCTCGGCGCGGGGCTGGAAGCGCCGGCGTGGAAGCGTTACATGACGCTCGCATTGCGTCTCCTTGCCATGGCGCTCGTGATCGTCGCGCTGGCGCGTCCGCAAACGGGACGCTCCAAGCACACGACGTACTCCGAAGGCATCGACATCATGCTCGTGCTCGACACGAGCGGCAGTATGCAGGCGCAGGACTTCGAGCCCAAGAACCGCCTCAACGTGGCCAAAGAAGTGGTGAAGGATTTCATCACCAAACGTCCTGAAGATCGCATCGGCCTTGTCGTCTTTTCCGCCGACGCCATGACGCAGTGCCCGCTCACGCTCGACCACACGCTGCTTGCGAAGCTCGTCGACCAGGTCGACTTCGGCATGCTCGACGACGGCACCGCCATCGGTGTGGCGCTGGCGACAGCGTGCAACCGCCTGCGCTCGAGCAAAGCCAAGAGCAAGATCGTGGTGCTTCTCACCGACGGACAGAACAACGCCGGCATGGTCGATCCCACCACCGCCGCGCGCGTCGCCGCATCGCTGGGACTCAAGGTTTACACCGTGGGTGTGGGGACGCGCGGACGCGCACCCATTCCCATCGATGATCCCGTGTTCGGGCGGCGTCTCATCTCGGTCGAGGTCGACATCGACGAAGTGACACTAAAAAAGATCGCGGAGATCACGCACGGACAATATTTCCGCGCCACCGACACCGCGGAGCTGAAGGCGATCTACACGCAGATCGACAAGCTCGAGAAGTCCAAGGTGGAATCTGAAACGTTCGTTGAGTACACGGAGCGTTTCGCGTGGTTCATTGTCCCCGCCGTGGGGCTCTTGATGCTCGAGCTGGGCCTCGGCGAAACTGTCCTGCGCGAGACGCCGTAAAGAGAACAACGATGATCGAATTTGCACGACCATTGTGGCTGTGGGGCCTGGCGGCGGTGCCGCTCGTGGCCCTGCTCATGCTGTTCGCGGCGCGCCGCCGTCGCGGGGCGCTGGCGTCGTTCGTGAGCCCGGAGCTCGAGGACGCGCTGGCACCCGGCTACAGCTGGCGGCGCCATCTCGCGAAGGGCTTTCTGCGCGCGAGCGCTCTCGCGTTCCTCATCCTGGCGGCGGCGGGTCCGCGCTTTGGGAGCCAGCTTGTCAAAGTTGAGCGCCAGGGCATCGACCTCGTGGTTGCGCTCGACACATCCTTGTCGATGCTGGCGGAGGACGTGCCGCCCAACCGGCTGGAAGCGGCGAAGCGCGAGATCAGCGATCTCATTGGCGGGCTGAAGGGTGATCGCGTGGGGCTGGTGGCGTTCTCGGGTGAAGCCGTCCCCATGTGCCCGCTCACCGTCGACTACGACGCGGCCCTGATGCTTGTGCGCTCCATGGACGTATACACCGTCTCCGAGCCGGGGACGGCAATTGCTTCCGCCGTGGAAACATCGGTATCGCTCTTTGAAGGCAGCGAGAAAGGGGACCGCGTCATCATCCTGGTGACCGACGGCGAGAACACCCAGGGCGACCTCGACGAAGCCATCCGCGTGGCGGCGGACAAGCATATCCGGATATATCCCATCGGGCTGGGAAGTCCCAAGGGCGAGCTCATCCCCGAGCGAGGAACAGACGGTGCCGTAACGGGGTACAAGAAAGATGCACGCGGAGAGACGGTGCTCAGCCGTCTGGACGAGCCCGCGCTGGAACGCATCGCGGCCGGCACACACGGCAAATATCTTCCTTCCACATCGGAAGGCCTTGAGCTCAAGGTCCTCTACGACGAGATTTCGGGAATGGAGCGCAAGCTCATCAAGGGAGAATTCGTGGAGCGCAAGAAAGAACGCTTCTGGCTGCCGTTGTCGGTGGCGCTGGCGCTCCTCTTGATCGACACGTCGATCGGATCACGCGCCCGCAGAAATGCATCGGCTGGTCGACGTGTGCTGCACACTGGAATCGCCGCGATGCTCGCGATTGGCATGATGTGCTTCCTGGGAGCCGATGCTCACGCCGCCCGCTCGGTAAGTCGCAGCAAGGTCTCATCCGGCAATCACGCCTTCGACAAGAAGGACTATTCGAAAGCGTTCGATCTCTACAAGGCGTCGGTGGGCGATACCGTGCGGCCGCCAAAGAATGCCTACGGCGCGTATTACAACGGCGGCAACGCGCTCTACCAGCAGAAGAAGTACCAGCCCGCCATCGACTACTACCAGCGCGGCTACTCCGCGGACAGCGTGCAGACGGGCAAGATGCTCTACAACCGCGGCAATGCACTCATGAAGACCGGCAAGGCGGCGGAGGCTGTGGAATCGTACATCCAGGCGTTGCAATACCTGCCCGATGACAAGGATGCGCGCCACAATCTCGAGATGGCCGTCATCCAGAAGCAGCAGCAACAGAAACAGAAGCAGCAGCAGAAAAACGACAAGGGCGACAAGAAGGATCAAAACCAGGGCCAGCAGAACTCGCAGCCCGATTCGTCCAAGACGGGCCAGCAGGACAAGAACGGCCAGCAACAGCAGCAGAAGTCCGATCAGAAGAAGAACGATCCATCGCAGGCCCAGGCCGATTCGACCGGGCAGCAGAAGCCGGACTCATCCCAGGCGCCGCTTTCCGGCGATGAGCTGAAGCAGCTCTCGAAGGAAGACGCCATGCGCATCCTGCAGGCACTCGAAGACCGCGAGCGACAGCTCCAGCAGGAGCGCCGCAAGGCGCAATTCCGGAAGTTGAAGCGTTCCGGCAAGGACTGGTAGGTTGGTGCTGTGAAACGCCTCCTGGCAACGTTGCTTATCGCGGGGATCCCCGCGCTTTTTGCCGCATCGGCGCCGCGCGCGGACGACGTCTCGGTCAAGGCGAGTATCGACCCCACCACGGTGGAGGTCGGCGGCCAGGCGGTGCTCACCATCGAAGTGTCGGGCAAGTTCCGCAATTCGGCGAGTCCG
>DATEHD010000338.1:0-4755 GCA_035279765.1 Candidatus Krumholzibacteriia bacterium
CGGGCGCTACAACATCGCGTTCACCGGCCAGGACCTGGCGGGCAACGATGCCACGCTGACCTACTGGAGTTTTCACGCCGGATTCTGCTGGGAGCAGTACTGATCGTTCGAACGGCGTGAGATTTCAATATTCCGCCCCGGGCGTCCGTTGGGACCGCGGGGCGGAATTTTATTCCCGGGAACACGCGCGCCGGCGCGTGCAGGGCTTTCCTAATGGCGTGATAGTTGCTTTGTTCTCCGTGGCTCTTGTGGACGCCGAAACGCGGACCCGGGCAAGATGACTTCAGGAGAGACAAAGCATGATCATCCAGTGTCAGAGCTGTTCCTCGAAATACTTCCTCCCCGAGGAGAAAGTCCCGGTCAATCCGCTCAAGGTGCGCTGCCCGAAGTGCCGCGCCGTGTTCATGCTGGCGGGCCGTACCGAGCCGGCGTCGCTTGCCGCCGAACCGCCGGTCGCACGTCCCGTCGAGGCTCCCGTGATGGAGTCCACGCGCACTGGGCGTAAATTTACCGGCCGCGATCACGACCTGTCGGGGACGGCAGTGGCGACCGAGCCGGCTCCTGTCGAGCCGCGTGTCGCGCCCGTGTTCGCGCCGCTCAGCGCGACGATCGAGGAAAGTCCGGTCGCCGCCGTCCCGGCCGAGCCCGTCGCGGCGCCCGCGCCCGTGGCCCAGGCACCGGCTCCGGTAATTCCCGAAGTCGCGCCCGCGCCGGCGTCTCCCGAGCCTGCGCCGTCTGCGGCGCCCGCGGCGAAAAGCGCTCCGCGCGGGGGCAAGTCCGCGGATGATCGCGCCAAGCGATTGGCAAGAGTTCTCGTTTCGGACATTTTGTGGTACAACCGCGAGAGACGCGACGCTGCGTTGCGCGACGGCACCCTGATGACCTCGCTCGGCGAGGAAATCAAGAAGTCGTGGGAACTTTACAAGGAGAAGGTCGGGCCGGAAGCGGCGCATTCGACCAATTACTTCAAGGAAGCGCTGAACGAGATTCTGGCCAATGGCCAACAGGTCTTCTGATCGCACGTCGTCCACACCCGCCGCATCGCCCACGGTGCGGGGTGGAAGAGCCGTATTCATCGTCGCCACCGACCCGGCGTTCCTCGACCGCGTGCTGCGCGAGTGCCAGGAGGCGCCGGCAGGCGTGGCGCGCTATTCCAATCTGGATGCATTGTCGCAGGCGCTCGGACAGCTGGAGCGCATTCAGCTGGCGTTCGTGCTGCTCGTCGAGCATCGCGGCGCGGATCTCGATATCCCGGCGCTGCGCCAGCTGCGGCTGAATTTCCCGCAGCTTGTCATTCTCTCCGTGCTGGAAGGCTGCGACCAGCAGACCGAGCTGCGGCTGCATTCCATCGGCGTGCAGGCCATCCTGCTGCCACCGTTCAGCCGCATCAATCTCACGCGCGAGATCTCGTCGGCGCTCCCCAACGTCCCCAATTTCAAACGCCACCCCGATCTCATGCGCCGCTCCAACGTGCGCATGGATTTCCTGATCCCGAGCGATCTCTCCTACGTGATCGGCGTGAACTACCAGATTTCGAATCTGCTCAAGGAATTCGGTTTTCCGCCCCAGGACACGCGCGTCAACATTCCGCTGGCGTGCGATGAAGCCATCACCAACGCCATCATCCACGGCAACCGCTCCAACCCGGACAAGAAGGTGAACATCCAGGTCTACGTGAGCCCCAACCGCTTCCGCATCCGCGTGCGCGACGAGGGGGAGGGCTTCGACGTGGCGCGCGTGGACGATCCGACGCGGGGTGAGGCGCTGCTTCGTCCCGGGGGCCGCGGCGTGTACCTGATGCGCAACATCATGGACGTGGTGGAATTCAAGGAAAACGGCCGCGTGGTGGAGCTGGAAAAAAGAAATGGCGCCGCGAACGGCGCCATCAATGGTCACGAACCGGCGAGTTAGAGCGCGTTACTCCTGCCACTTTTCCTTCGCCAGCTTCTCGAGCATTTCGTCGATGGAGCCCCAGATGCGGGCGTTCTGATCGGGCTCGAAGAGCGCCTTGCGCACGCGCCCGTACTGGTCCTTCTTCACGTAGCGGATCGACTTCATGGTCTCCATGGGGACGAGGATGTCCTTGCACACCTTCGCCTCGAGCGCCTTGCCGTCGAGATTCACGTTGGGGTTGTTGTCCGGGTGCATTCCCAGTCCCCAGCCGTGCGCGATCATGCTGCAGATCAGCGCGCGGAACGTGTTCTGTCCCTGCACGGTGTCGAGGTTCATCTGGCCATCGATCTTCTCGCTCACGCCGTCGATGACGGGGACGAGCTTTTCCAGGACGGCGGGGCTCACTTCGATGTTCAACAGGCGGGCGAACATTTCCTTCATCATCTTCTCGGTGACGCCCGTCGAGGTGTTTGGCTTCTTCATCGTTTCTCCAGTCTGAGCCACTGAGTGCGTTCGAGGATGACGCCCAACAAAGCAAGAAACAGGCCCAACCCCACCAGGATGGAGGGCTTGGACACGAACGTGTTGACGAGCGTGGCCAGCGCGGCGGCGGCAATAAACGCCGCCTTGATGAGCGCCTCGCGCGCGGCAAAAACGCGCCCGGTGAACTGGCGCGGGCTCGCATGCTGCATGAGGGTTTCCGTCACGATGAAGACGGGAGAGATGGACATGCCGAGCACCGCCGCCCAGATGCACATCGGGAGCGGCGAGGTGGTGCGTCCCATGCCGGCGATGGCGACGCCCGCCAGCAGCGCGCTCACGGACACGGTGCGCTCCGGCAGTGTGCGCTCGCGGAACCAGCCGGCGAGCAGCGCGCCGGCGATGAGCCCGAGGATCAACGCCGTGCCCACTTCGGACAAGAGCAGCGCGCGCCCGGTCTGCACCACTTCGTGCACGCGCGAGATGCCGATGACGCTCATCACACCGCCCACGGCAAAGAGCACGGCCTGCGTGGAAAGACTGGCGCGCAGCTCGCGGCTCTGGCGCAACAGATCGACGGCGTCGCGCGCCGAGCGCGCCAGCACGGCGATGCCGTGGCGCGGATCGCGCGGCAGCGGTGCCACCGCGTAGGCGGGGCGGTGCGCAAACACGAGCGGCAGCATCAGGAGCGCCGCGCCCGCGTAGATGACGCCGATGGCGAAGAAACTGTTGCGCCACGAGAAGTAGTCGAAGATCCAGCCGCCGCCCACAAAGCCGATCAGCGTGCCGATGATGCCGAGCGTCCAGAAAAGCGCGTTCACGGACATGAGCCGCTCGGCGGGCACCACCTCGGGCAGGAGCGCCGAGCGTGCGGGCGCGAACATCAGGTCGAAGATCGACGTCACGAACGCGGCCGTATAGAACGCATAGATCGTGTGTGTGCGGTCGTAGAAGAAGGGAACGCACATGAGCAGGAGCGCGCGAATCACGCACGCTGCGACAATGGTGCCGGGCTTGTTCCAGCGGTCGATGAGCGAGCCGACGAGCGGCGTGAAGATGAGGATCGGTACCTGGGAGAACAGCGTGAGCTTCAGGAGCTCGAAGCTGGAGCCGGGCACCAGGAGCCCGAGCATGCCAACCAGCGTGAACTGCTTGAGCCGGTCGCCGAGGAGCGCGATCAGCTGCACGGAGCCGAAGAGTTGTAACGTGGATTTGGCGCGCATGCTTGCACAGGCATCCTAGCCGCCACCTTCGCGCTTTTGCAAGCTGAGGCGCAGAATGCCGCGCACGGTCCCATGCTTCCGCGGCGCCGTCCCGCGCCCGGCCGCGCTACTCGCGTGGCAGCAATGGCTTGGCTGAATTCGCGGAGAAGATGCTTGGCATGTTACTTGCCCCTCGCCGGCTTGCCGGGGCGGTCTCCGGGAGCGCTTGAGCTTTTCTCACCCTGGCCTGACTGCAGCGAGAGCACGAACCGGGTGGCCGCTCCGGTAGTTACTTTTTAGAACCAGTCTTCAAATCGGACAGACGGAAGGACACGAGCCATGGTCGTGCTGAACTACACCGGCGGAGAAGTCAACGCGAAGATCGTCTACTACGGTCCGGGACTCTCCGGCAAGACGACCAATCTCGAGTTCATCCACGACCGCACTCCGGAAGGGTCGCGCGGCAAGATGGTCTCGATGAAGACGCAGACCGACCGCACGCTTTTCTTCGATTTTCTTCCCCTCGAGCTCGGCGAGATCAATGGTTACCGCACGCGCTTCCTGCTCTATACCGTGCCCGGCCAGGTGTACTACAACGCCACCCGCAAGCTGGTGCTGAAGGGCGTCGACGCGGTGGTGTTCGTGGCGGATTCGTCGCGCGGCAAGCTCGACGAGAATCTCGAGAGTCTGCGCAACCTCGAGCAGAACTTGAACGAGCACGGCTTGAGCCTCGACGAGATTCCGTGGGTGGTGCAGTACAACAAGCGTGACATCGGCGACGCCATGGCGGTGGCCGATCTCAATGCGCGCTTGAATCCGCTGCGCGTTCCAGCCTATGAAGCGGTGGCGACGCAGGGCACCGGCGTGTACGAGACCTTTCACGGTATTGCGACCCTGGTGTACCGGGTGCTGAAGGAGCGCCTCGAGCGCGGTGACCTGGCCGCGGAAGCGCCGGCACCGCGTGCCCCGCAAGCGGCAGCGCCTCCGGTTTCCGCCCCTCCGGCCGCGCGCGCCGCAGCGCCCGCGCAGGGCGAAGTTGAATTCGACAGCGCCATCGACTCGATGCTGCGCGAGATGGACGCGCCCGCGCCGCGTCCGTTTGCCACACCGGTGATACCGCCGGCGGCCCCCGCTGCTCCGGCCAGGCCTGCTGCGCCGGCCATGGCGCCGCCGGTGCGTC
>DATEHD010000339.1:0-2716 GCA_035279765.1 Candidatus Krumholzibacteriia bacterium
AATAACTTGCGTTGATGACCGTTCCTTGACACTCCCGCTCTCGCGCCCATAGGCTCGCCGCGGCGCACAACCGCGCCATCAATGGCTCGCGCGAAGAAAACCAAAGACGAAGACGAACCCAAGAACTCCCGCGTCCCGGGATCGGTGAAGCTGTTCACCTTTCTCCTCGTTGTGCTCGCCATCGGCGGCAGCATCGGCATCAACTACCTCAAGACGACGCGCGGTGCTGTCTTCCTCACCGACCACGGCGCGGTGATGGCGTACGGCCGCGCGCAGCGCGATGCGAGCCGCATCCTCAAAGCCGCACTCGAAACCGAAAACCTCCGCCGCAATGTGCGCGTCATCAAAGACGCCGCCAATCCGGAAGCCAGGCAGGCCGTCCAGTGGGACGTCCCGTGCGACGAAAAGACCGACCTGCTCAAGGTGAACGTCGCCCTGAGCGAAGCCGCCGAGGCGGCCGGCCTCGTCATCCGGCGCAGTGAAGAATTCGACAAGGGGAAGCGTGTTGAGCTCCAGGTTGGTACCCACACGCTCGACACGCACCGCATCACGCTGCGCCTCGCCAGCGCTGCCGCCATTGCGCGCGAAATTCCGCCGCCCGAAAAACGCGCGAAGCTCGCCCTCGTCTTCGACGACTTCGGCTACGAGCGCGGCGGCATTCCCCGGGAGGTGATCGACCTTGACATCGCGCTCACCATCACCATTCTGCCCACGCTGCGTTATTCGCAGGACATTCTCGCCATGGCGAAGCGGAAGAGCCGCTGCGTACTGCTCCACGTTCCCATGGAGAGCGAGAAGAAAGAGAAGTCCGACGTCGACGAAATCTCCGTCGGCATGAACGACAAGGAGATCGCGAACCTCGTGCGCAGCGACCTGGAGAGCCTTCCCGGCGTCGACGGCGTGAGCAACCACGAGGGCTCGCTCGCCACCACGGATGCGCGCGTCATGCAAGCGGTGATGAACGAGCTCAGCGGACGCAACCTGCTCTACTTTGATTCTTTGACCTCGCCAAAATCGGTGGCCTATAATGTTGCGGTCGCCACCGGCCTGCGCGCGGCCCAGAACAACCTCTTTCTGGACGACAACACCGAGCGCAGCGACGATGTCACCGCGCGGCTGCACGAGCTCGTGGAGCTGGCCAAAAAGAACGGCGTCGCGATCGGCATCGGGCATCCGCACCCGTGGACGTTCGAAGCGATCCGTGACAATCTCGACTATCTGAAAGACGCGGGCGTGGACCTGGTCACGGTGTGTGACCTCGCCGGCAAGAGCGCAATGCCCGACTCACTGCACACGGAGAGATGACGATGGAAAAGATCCGGCTTGGAGTGAACATCGACCACGTGGCGACCCTGCGCGAGGCGCGCAAGACTGTCGAGCCCGATCCGGTTGCCGCCGCGGTGGCGGTGGAGATGGCGGGCGCGGATCAGATCACCGTGCACCTGCGCGAAGATCGCCGTCACATCCAGAATCGCGACGTGCGCATGATTCGCGAAGTGGTGAAGACCGCGCTCAATCTCGAGATGGCGGCCACCGCGGAGATGCAGGAGATCGCCCTCGCGCTGCGGCCGGATTCGGTGTGCATCGTTCCCGAGCGCCGCGAAGAGATCACCACCGAGGGCGGACTCAATCTGTCCGATGCCCCGGGAAGCATGGGCGACATGGTCGCCACGCTCAAAGACGCCGGCATCCTTGTCACCGCGTTTCTCTCCCCGGACCTGAAGCACATCCAGGAAGCCGCGCTCTATCGCTTCTACGCGGTGGAGATCCACACCGGCGCCTACGCCAACGCCAACAGCCGGATCAAGACCGAGAGCGAGCTCAAGCGCGCGAAGGAGGCCGCGGGCGCCATCCGGCACCTGGGCATGCGCGTCCACGCCGGCCACGGCCTCAACTACCACAACATCACCGCCATGCTCGACGTCCCGGCGCTGGAAGAGGTCAACATCGGCCACTCCATTATTGCGCGTGCCGTGTTCACCGGCCTCGATCGCGCCGTCCGCGACATGCTCGCCGCCCTGGGCCGGGTCTAGCGTTCGCGGCGCCCCAAAGCGCCGTCCAACCGCCGTAACCTCCTGCCTACTTCGCGGTTGACCGCGGTTGCCTGTCGTGTATACTGGTCCGATATTTCCGGCCAACCTATCCTCATCTTGAGAATTCTGTGAAGGGAATCAGAGGTTTCTGAATGAAGACCCGGTGGAAACTGGTCCTCATTGCCGCCGTCCTCGGCTATTGCATCTGGGCGCTGCTTCCGAGCATGCGCTACTACTCGATGTCCGATGAGCAGCGCAACAAGCTGACCACAGAGCAGAAGACAAAGTATGTCGAGTCCGCCATCAAGCTCGGACTCGATCTCCAGGGCGGCGCGCACATGGTCATGGAGATCGACGACTCCAACCTGGACGAGAACAACAAGAAAGACGCCGTCGATCGAGTCATCAAGATCCTGCGCAACCGCATCGACCAGTTCGGCGTGGCCGAACCCGTCATCCAGAAGCAGGGCCAGAAGCGCATCATCATCGAGCTTCCGGGCCTGTCCGACCTGGATCGCGCGGAGGCCCTCATCGGCCAGACCGCCAAGCTCGAGTTCCGTCTCGTGCGCCAGGAAGACGAAGTGGGCCGCACGCTCACCATGCTCGACCGGGTGCTGAAGGGCGTCACCGTCACCGGCACGCAGGTTGACACCACCAAGGTGAGCAACGCCACGCCGGCGCCC
>DATEHD010000340.1:0-3813 GCA_035279765.1 Candidatus Krumholzibacteriia bacterium
TTCTCGGTCTCCTACTGGCAAAAACGCCCAAAGTTGATTCCACGCATCGCGAAGTTGGTCGTCACCTGCGCGTGCAATCGCCAAATCGCCCGTGCACTCGGCTGCAGTCCCGAGACGGTTGCACGCCACGTCGCCCGGCTAGGACGCCATTGTTTGATCGTCCAAGCCCGGGAGCTACGACGTACCTCACACGTAAAAGAGATCGCGATCGACGGGTTTGAGACGTTCGAATGGAGCCAGTACTTTCCGTTTCATCACAATGTCGCCGTCGATGTGGACTCGGGTTACTTCCTTTATCACACAGACAGCCCGCTCCGGCGCAAGGGACGGATGCGCCCCAGGCAGAAAGTACGTCGTGCCGAGCTCGAGCGAGTTTTGGGCCGTCCACCGGGACGTGCGGTCGAGGATGGCGTGCGCGAACTGCTTTCTGCTATTCCATCGGCAGTCATCCGCAGCGATGACCACCGCGCCTATCCGCGCGCGATCCGCTCACTGGAGCGCAACCTAAGCCATCACATCACATCGTCGACACGCCGGCGCGACAAGCGCAATCCACTGTGGGAGGTCAATCTCCTGGACCTGATGATCCGCCACAGCACAGCGGCCCACAAACGCGAGACCATCGCGTGCGCCAAGCGGCGCCAGGCGTCCATCGAGAAGCTCGCCATTTTCCAGGTGTGGCGGAACTACGTGAAGCGGCGATGGGAGAAAGGAGATCGAAAGACGCCGGCCATGATCCTTGGCCTGGCGAATCGGCCATGGCGAATACGGGATCTACTCAAGGAACGCATGTTCTTTCGCGAAGGTGAGCTCTCGGCGTGCTGGGAGCGCTATTATCGACGCGAGGTACTCACCGCGGCGCTTCCGGTCAACCGCGCCCATCGTCTTCGCTACGGGTTTTGAGAGGCAGGTTTTTGAGAGAGCGGACGACACCGTCCCCAGCCAGGGACAATCTTCAAGCCACAACCTACTACAAAAGCAAAAGCTCCCGGTTGCATGGGTTGCAACCGGGAGCCAGTGCGCGCAGGAGGTCGAGTGCGCTAATTGTAGTCGTCGACGTTGATATGGACGCCGTGAGAGTCGGCCTCTTTCTCATCCTGATCGCGCCATTTCTTCTTGAGCTCGCGCCAGCGTGGATCGCTCTTCAGCGGATCCAGATCCTCGTCCCAGCGCGCGCTGCCGCCCACGTGGAATCCCGCCTTCTCGGACTTGTCGAGCCACGCGAAGGCGGTGTCGATCTTCCCTTCCTGGGCTGTCGAGCAGGCCATGTTGTACATCATCGTCGAGGGTTTGAAGCCCATGTCGAGCGCCTTCTGGAAATTCGGCGTGCACGATGCGGCGTCACCGGACTTGAGCTGCGCGTAGCCCAGGTTGAACCACGCACGCCCGTACGTCGCATGCTTGTTCGCCATCTCCTTGAAGTGCGGGAGCGCCTTGGCCCAGTGCTTCTCGTCGTCGAAATCGCCGTGCGTGACGCGATTGCCCTTGATGGTCCATGAATCGCCCGAGAAACCCGGATAGTTGAGCTCGAGGTCCTCGGCGAGATCCACGAGCGCGTCGAACTTCTTGTTCTTGTGCAGTGAGCTCAGGTCCGAGTCCTCGGCCATGTGGTCCGAACTCACCGAGCCGGTGGCGATGGACTGGTCGAGGAGCTTCAACGCCTCGTCGGTCTTGCCGGCCAGCGCGCGTGCGCACGCCTTGTTGTAGATGGCGTCCTCGTCCTCGTTACGGCTCAGCTTGAACTCGTTGTCGAACGCGAGCGCGGCCTTGTCGTAATCGCCGGAGCGCATGAGATCGATGCCCACCTCATTCCACTCGCCGTCGTCGACGTTCTTGTCGGCCACGAGGCGGTCGTAGTCGCGACCGGCAGCGCGACGACGCTGATCGGCTTCGTCGGTGTTCATCACCTTGTCCATCAGCTTTTTGAAGCGGGCATCACCGCGCAGCGAATTCAGATCGTCATCACTGGCGTACATGTCGAGGTCGTCGAAGCCCTCGTCGAATGACGCCTGCAGCGACTTCATGGCCGGCTCCGTCTGCTTCGCGAGCGCCCACGAACACGCCGCGTTGTAGTACGCGGTGGCGCGGTTGTAGCCGAACTTGGCCGCGTTGTCGTAGGCGCGGCCGGCCTTCTCGTAGCTCCCGCGCTGGTAGTAGCTGTGGGCGCGGTCATACCACGATTCGCCGTCGCTCTCGCTATCGTCGTTGTCGTTGTCGTTGTCATTGCCCACGACGACGTAGTTCCCGCCGTTCGTGTACGAGTAGGCGTACACATTCCCCTTCATCTTGTGCTTGGCGCCTTTGACTGATGATTTCGCCACGGCGCCCGCGGTTCCTGCCAGCGCAACGCACGCCAGCATCGCGACACACGCCGCAACCACCAGATCAGTCGTATTTCTTTTTATTTTTTTCACGGTGCTTCTGATCCTCCTCTGACTGCCAGCGCTGCTTGAGCTCTCTCCAGCGCGCGTCGGCTTTGATCGGATCGAGGTCGTCGTCCGACATTGCATGGTTCGCCACATCGAATCCGGCCTTTTCCGCCTGCGCCAGGTAGTTGAACGCGGCGTCCTGGTTGCCCGCCCGTGCGTTCGCGCACGCCAGGTTGTAGAGCGTCGTCGGATTTCGGAAGCCGAGATCGAGCGCCTTCTGGAACGACACGCTGCTCTTCTGCGGCTGGTCCACCATCAGCTGTACGAACCCCAGGTTGAACCAGGCGCGTCCCAGCTTTGGATAATCCTTCGCGACGTCTTCGTAGTGCGTCAGCACGCTCTGCCAGCGCATCTGCTCGTTACCCTTCCAGCTCTTGTCGTCGTGCTTCCACGAATCGCTGAGGTCGAGTGCACGTTCGAGCTCGCACAGCCCTTCGAAGCGCTTGTCGTTGCGCAGCGGCGCGAGATCCGGATCGGTGCGCATGTGGTCGATGTCGACCGAGCCCGCCGCGATGGTCTGTTCGAGAAGATCCAGCGCGTCGGAGGTTTTTCCACCCAGGGCGCGAGCGCACGCCTTGTTATAGAGCGCGTCGTTGTCGCCGCTCGCCTTGTACTCGTTGTCGAATGCCGTCGCCGCGCGGTCATAGGCACCCGCGCGCATCAAGTCGATGCCCGCCGAGTTCCAGTCGCCATTCTCGACGTCGCCGGCCGAGGCGAGGTGCTGGTATTGATTCTCGGCCGCGCGCAGGTTCTCGATACCCGTATCGGAATGGCGGACCTCATCGAGAAGCTTCTGAAAGCGCGCGTCACCGCGCAGCGAGTTCAGGTCGCTGTCGGTGTCGTATTTCTCGGGGTCCTCGAATCCTTCGGCAAAAGCGTGGCGCAGCATCTTGATTGCGTCATCGGTCTGCCCTGCCAGGGCGTACGAGCAACCGGCGTTGTAATAGGCCTTGCCTGACTCGTAGCCGAAGCGCGCCGCGCTCTCGTACGCGCGACCGGCCTTTTCGAAGCTGCCGTGCTGGTAGTACGTGTTGGCGCGGTCGTACCACGACTCAGCGTCGCTCTCCTCTTCGTCGGTGCCGGCGATCTGATAGTTCGCGCCGTCCTTGAGATTGCTCTCGGTGCGCTCGCGCATTCTGCTGTCGATCTTCTCCTGCAGCTTTTCCTGCGTGGCCTCGCTGACGTGGAAGCTGTAGGCCGTCGGCGGTGTCACCGTTACCTGCGTGACGGGCGCAACCACCGCCGGGGTTTCCACCTTGATCGAGTTCTTGTGGGGCTTTTCCTTTGCGTCACTGAATGTGAACGAGTACGCCGGCTCGATGACGGCGGCCGGTGCGGCGTGCGTCGGATGCACCGCGGCGATGGCTGCAAACAGCGCCATGGC
>DATEHD010000341.1:0-8688 GCA_035279765.1 Candidatus Krumholzibacteriia bacterium
GACCACATGCAACAGCACACCGGCCAGCACATTCTCTCCCGCGCCTTCATCCGGACCGACAAGCTCGACACGGTAGGGTTCCACATGGGAGAAGAAACCTGCACCGTCGACCTGGACGGTCCCGCCCCCGACAGCGGTGCCATCGGTCGCGCGGAAGATCTCTCCAACCAGATCATCAACGAGAACCGGCCCATCGACATCACGACCATGCCCATCGAGCAGGTCGACATGTCGGAGCTGCGCCGCAAGGTCCCGGAAGGCGTGCGCGAGGCGCGCATCGTGACCGTGCGCGACTTCGACGTGATCCCGTGCTGCGGGACGCACGTGAGAACGACGGGCGAACTCGGCATGATCAAGGTGTTAAAGACGGAGAAGGTGCGGAATTTCCACCGGGTGCATTTCAAGGTTGGCGTGCGTGCGCTGGCGGATTATCGCGAGAAGCACGCCATTCTCCAGGAGTTGTCGCAGCGGCTGACCACGGCGCCCCTGGATGTAAATGCCAAGGTGCAACGGCTGCTCGACGACGCGCGCACGGGAGACAAGCGATTCAAGGCTGTGATTCAACGCCTGGCCGCCGCCGACGCAGAGCGGTTGCTCAAGGAACACGGGGCCACACCCCGTGTTGTTTCACACCGGGAGCCGGATCCTGCACTCGCACGCGCCGTGGCGACGGAAATGCAGAAAGTCCCCGGCACCATCGCCATTATCGGCGCCGATGACGGCTCGGTGGTTTGTGTCTCGTCGCACGAGCTCGGCGTCGACCTCGCCACACCGGCCTCGACTCTGGCGAAAGAGCTCGGCGGCAGCGGTGGTGGCAAAGGCGGGTTTGCGCAGATCAAGGTGGATCCCGCACAGGTGAACGCATTTCTCGAGAGGATGACAACGGATGTCCGTTCACGGTTTGCATAGGAGCGTGGGAGTAGCCGTCGTTTTGGTTTGTTGCGCGGCTGTCGCCGCGCCATCTATGCCGGCGCATCAGAAAAAGCCTGTCAAGCTCGAGTCCACGCTCGTCACCGAGTATCGCATTCTTCAGGACAAGAAGAAGGTGGGCACCGAGAAGGTGGAGAAGAAGACGTTCGACAACAATACGATCGTATTCACCATTGATGCGAAGCTCGCCTACGGGCCCGGCGTGACCATGACGCAGCACGTCGAGCTCACCGTCGAGGAAGAATCCTATTTCCCGCGCACGCTTCACATCAAAAAGACGGTGGCCCAGCCCGACGGGCAGAGCTTCGACCACGTCATCGACGTCGAAATGTTCTCCAATGTGGCCGAGGTCACCAGCACGCTGCGCGACCAGGCCGGAAATAAGCGCCTCGTCGTACCCACCGGCGTTTCCATCGAGGACCTCGGCGTGCTCGCGTATCTCTACCAGACGTTGTTCTGGTACGACAAGGAAACCGGCGGCGAGCAGCGGTTCCAGTGGCTCGATCCCGTCGCCGTGGAAGTACATTCCGGCGACATCAAGATGGATCCGGAAACCACCATCAGCGTGCTCAACAAGAAAGTGAAAGTCTCGGCCTACGAAATCGACCGCGAACGCATCGGTCCCGCCCGCGTGTGGGTGGACGCGAAGGGAGTCATCGTGCGCGGCGAGCAGAACCTGTTTGTCTACGAACTTGTCAGCAAGAAGATCTCCTGAGCGACGGAGTCCAAACCATGAATCGCATGAGAATCTGGGTGTACATGGCCGCGGTGCTGGCGTTGACGGCGATCGCCATCTATTCGGGATGCGACAACAAGCCGAAATACGACACCAACCTGCTCAAGAACGCTTCCTTCGAAAAATATGGAAAGGACGGCGTCCCCAAGGACTGGAAGCTGGAGGGTTTCCGCGGCGGTCCCGATGACCCCGTCGTGCGTTACGGCATCGATACGCTGGCGCAGGACGGCAAACACTCCTTCTATTTCCAGGCCGACCCCGGTACGCGACGCTTCTTTTTCCTGCAGCAGGAAGTGAAGGTGGTCGGCGCCGATCACGTGCGCGTGAAAGGCTGGATCCAGGGCGACGACGTGCGCATGCGTCCGATGCAGTACGCCATGTGCAACCTTCTGCTCACCTTCTACGACAAGGATCACCACCGTTTCCAGGTGGAGCGGCAGGCCGACCGGCGCACGCCGCTGCGCGCCGGAACCTATCCGTGGGAGGAACAGAGCTACACGTTCCCGGTGCCGGAAGGAACCTACTATGTGGCGGTGTCGTGCCTCCTGGGAATGAACGGACAGGCGTGGTTCGACAATGTGTCGCTGGAGATTCCGAAGCCGACGCCGTGGGAGACGGCCACCACGAAGAACTACGTGTTTCACTGGCTCCCCGGCCACCCGCTGCCGCCGGGCGCCGTTGAAGAACAGCAGCATCGCTTCGACACCGACGCCGAAATCCTCGGTGTGAAGAGCGATGTCGTCATCAATTACTACTATTATCCCGACTCGCTCACGATCCGGAAGATGAACGGAATCAAGGGCGACATGTACGTGAGCTGGGACGATTTCGAGTTTCACACCGTGCGCCCGGGCGACGATCACGAGCTGATTCACTTCATCACGGATTCGATCGGGCGCCCGCCGCGGTCCATTGCCGAAGGCACCGTGCTGTGGATCCAGAATCATTACAACCAGTACACGCTGGACGAAGTGCTCACCATGATCGTGAAAGAGAACAAGGTCACACCTTTCACGGATCTGTTTGAGTACAACAATTTTCAGCGCACGGATCCCGCCATTTCCATGCCGACCGCCGCCGCGTTCATCGGGTGGTTCGTCCAAACCTACGGCAAGAACAACTTGATGGAGCTGTACCGCGCCGTGAACGGCATGAATTCATACCAGACCGTTTCGAAGGGCTTCGAATCGGTGACCAAGGTGCCGATGGACCAGGCCGAGCAGCAGTTCCATTTCTGGCTGGTGCAGCACTTCGGCACCAAGAGCGCCAAGAGCGCCAAGAAATGACGGAGCACGCAAAGTTCTGCCCGCTCTGCGGTTCGCCCATGGTGATCCGCGTGATCGATCACCATGAGCGGGCCGTGTGCGAGCGCTGCGGACATGTCGCGTACCGCAATCCGGTCCCCGCGGCGGGTGTGATCATCGTCGAGAACGGGGAAGTGCTGATGGTGCGGCGGAAGTTCGAGCCGCGTGCGGGGCTGTGGACGCTTCCGGCTGGGTTCGTCGAATACGACGAGCACGTGGAGGCCTGCGCGGTGCGCGAGACGCGCGAAGAAACCGGCCTCGAGGTGACGCTCACGCGGCTCTTCGGCGCGTACATGGCCATGGACGATCCCCGTGTGCAGGTGGTGCTTCTGCTCTACATCGCGCAGCGCACAGGCGGTGAGCTCTCACCCGGCGACGATGCCAGCGAAGCCAGATTCTTCCCGCTCGATGGTGCTCTGCCGGGAATTGCGTTCAAAGCGCATGAACAGGCGCTCGCCGACGTCCGGCGCGAATTCGCGCGCCGCTAGTCCAGCATCTTCACGTCGAACTTGTCTCCCTGGTCGAGCTTCCACACGTTTTCCATCCCCTTCGTCACTTTCCCGATGATCGTGTAGCGACCCGACAAACGCGGTTGCGGCGAGAGCGTGATGAACCACTGGCAGCTGCCGGTGTCTTTGCCCGCATCGGCGATGCCGACGTATCCCTCCCGGTCGTAGCGGCGCTGGCACACCTCCGCGGGAATTGTGAAGCCCGCGTCGCCGTTGCCGTCGCCGCGCGGGTCGCCGCCCTGCACGACGAAATTCGGGACCACGCGATGGGTGGTGAGATTCTTGTAGAAGCCTTTCTGTGCCCACTCGATGAAATGCCCCACGGTCTGGATGGCGTCATCACCGTAGAGCTCGATCTCGACGTCGCCCTTCTCGGTCTTGATTACCGCATGACGAATACCGAGCGGCGGTCCCAGCACCTTCTTGCGCGAGCGATCGAAGCTGGTTTCGGCAATCTGGCGCGGCGTCTGCATGGCGGGCGGCGTCTTGTTCATCTTGGTGAGGGTTTCGCTCGCCAGCGTGCGCACGCGAATGTCGGGATCCGAGACCGCCTGCACGAAGACGGAATCGGCATCGGTGGCATTCAGGTCCGCCAGCGACTGCAGCGTCGCCAGCTCGACATCGACGAAATTGCGCTCGCCCGCCGCGTAATACGCATCGACGAGTTGGGGGATGGCGTTGCGGTACTTGAGCGTCGACATGGCTTCCGCGGCCGCGCCGGAAACGGTGAAGTCAGGATCCATCAGGAGCGGCATGAGCTGTGCGGGGATCGATGAGGCCTTGAGCTTCGCGAGTGAATGGATGGCCGCCACGCGCATGATGGGATCCTTGTCCTCCTGCGCGATCTTGAAGAGCTCCTTCGCGCGCTTCTCGAGGCCGGCAGTTCCGTAACTCTCCAGCGCCTCCGCGCGCACCAGGCGATTGCCGTCACCGCGCATCTGATCGATGTCCATCTCGGCCTTGGACTGGCTCACCGCGGTGATGGCGCGCAGCGACTGGATGCGCACCATCGCGCTCGGATCGAGCATTCCCTGCATGAGCGCATCGCGCGCGCTCTTGTCGCCCATCTTCGCGAACGCCATGGCCGCCGCCGCGCGCGCATGCGCGGACTTGTTGGCCTCGAGCACGTGGCCGAGCGCCGCCATGGCATGCGTCGCCTTGAGCTCTCCGATCGCGAAGCATGTGTTCACGACCACGCCGGTGTCGTCGTCGGTCAGGTGGTGTGCCAGGGCCTCCGCCGCTTCGGTACACTTCAGCACGCCGAGCGTGTGCGCCGCCGCCGCGCGAATGCCCGCGTCGTCGTTTTCAAGAAAATCCACGAGCGACGAGCTCGTGCGCGGCAAGAGGTCCTGTTTCTCCAGCGCATAGATCGCGTTGCGCGCCACGTTCGGGTCGGGGTCGTGAATGGAGAGCAGGAGCGCGTTGGCTGCTTCCGCACTCTTGGTGTGGGCCAGCGCCAGCGCGGCTTCCGCGCGCACCGGGGCGGAGAAATCGTGAAGCATGTCTGTCAGCGTCATGACGGCGTCCTCGCCGCCCAGCTTGCCCAGTGCTTCGGCGACGAGGCGCAGGTCTTCCGGAACCGTGCCTGTGCGCGCCTTGATCAGCGGGGCAATCGCGTCCTTGTTGCCGAGCTGGCCCAGCGCAAAAATGGCTTCGCGTGCGAGCGGCCGGTTCTTGCCGGTGATGCATTCGATCAGGTGCGGCGCATCGGCCGGGTCCTGGAGGCGTCCGATGACTTCCGCCGCACGTACCTGGACGAGCGGGCTGCCCTCCTTGAGATAGCCGAACAGTGCGCCCTCACCTGTCACGCGCTGGTCTTCCCACAGCGCGAGATTGCGGAGCGTGTCCTGTCCTGCCGTCGACGCGAGGAGCGGCGCATAGCGGCTGGTGACGGCGTGCGCCGTGCCGGTGGCGGCAACCATCGACATGCACACCATTGCTTTAATGAGGAATCGGGACGTGTTTTGCATGGCGCCCATGCTTTCACCGGACCGCGACGTGTGTCAACCATTGCCTCGCGATCCGCCGCCGGGTTGTGCGTCGCGCAACCGCCATGTATTCTAGGGATCGCTCATGTTGTCCGACGCGAATGTTGTTCCCGCCGCTCGATGGAAGCCTTCGGATCCGCGCGCACTCCTTTTCTCCGTGCTGCTCGTGGTGGTGGCGTCCGTCGTCCTGGTGCAAGCCTTGCCGGCCATGCTGGGCCTGTTCGTGTTTGTGATGATCTGGTACGCGGCCGCGGCGCGCCGGCCGGGTGGAGTCTTTGCGATTCTCCGGCGCATTCTCCCGTTCGCCGCCGTGATCCTCGTGCTCAACGCACTGCTGGTTCCGGGCGAGGCGCTTGTGCGCATCGCGGGTCACCGGATCATCTCGGTGCCGGGCACTCGCGACGGCGCATTCTTCGCGCTCCGTGTTGGCGTCATGCTGATGTCGGTCTCGCTGCTTCTCGCCGCCACCGATCCCGAAAGCCTGGCGCGCGGCGTGTACGATCTCCTGCGCCGTCTCTCGCCGTCATTGGCGAGCCGCGTCGCATTCTTCACGTTTCTCTCCATGGGCTTCGTGCCCCTGTTCGCCGACGAAATCCGGCGCGTTCGCATCGCACAATCGTTCCGTGGTGGTGAGCTCAAAGGCGGAATGCTGAGCCGTGCCGGCTCACTGCGCATGTGGCTGGTGCCCGTGTTGATGTCGGCGGTGCGGCGCTCGGGAGACCTCGCGCTCGCCGTGGAACTGCGCGATACCCGCCATCGCCTGGTGGATTCCATTCCGGCGCCGCGAGCGCGTGCCATCGATTTCGCCTGGCTCACGCTGGTGACCGGCGTTGTCGTCGTGGTCTCGAGGTATCGCTGACGTGCGCAATCTCCGTCTCACGCTCGAATACGATGGCACCGATTTTCACGGCTGGCAGCGCCAGCCCGAAATCCGGACCGTGCAGGGAACGCTCGAGCAGGCGGCCGCCACTGTCCTCAGACATCCTGTGGAGGCGTGGGGCTGCGCGCGCACCGACGCCGGCGTCCACGCGCGCGGCTATGTGTCCAATTTTCACACCGAAAGCGACTTCGCGAACGAGCGCATCATGAGCGGCATCAACGGATGTCTCCCCGAGGACGTCGTGGTTACGGCCGTGGAGGACGTGGCGGAGGAGTTCCACGCGCGCTTTTCGGCGCAGGCGCGCCGCTACACGTATCGAATCACCACCGCACCCACAGCGGTGGGGCGGCGTTTTTCGTATTATCTCCACCACGAGCTGGACGCGGGCCGCATGCGCGACGCGGCGCGCCACCTGGTCGGCGAGCACGACTTTTCGAGCTTCACCGCGACGGCCAACGAGGCCAACCCGGTGTGCGTCCTGCGCACACTCGACGTGGTGGAGGCGCCGGACGGCGCGAGAGGCCATTTCCATATCACTGTGGAGTCGAACCGGTTCCTGTTTCACATGGTGCGCGTCATCGCGGGAACGCTGATGGAAGTGGGCCGGGGCCGCATCGAGCCGGAACGAATGGCCGACATTCTGCGTAAAAAGGACCGTCGTGCCGCCGGGCCGACCGCGGCCGCTCACGGCCTGATGCTGGTGGGCGTCCATTATTAGACGTGATAAGATGCCGTTGTCACCCCTTCCATTCACGATCCGAAAGGACCGGCCTGGCATGAAGATCTTTCTCGATACCGCCAATCTCGACGAAATCCGCGAAGGCGCGGCGCTCGGCGTCGTCGACGGCGTCACCACCAATCCTTCGCTGATGTCGAAGGAAGACGGCGACTACAAAGAGATGCTCAAGGAGATCTGCGACATCGTGCGCGGTCCGGTGAGCGCCGAAGTGGTGGCCGACGAGTGCGAAGAAATGCTCCGGCAGGGTCGCGAGTTTGCGAAGCTCTCGGAGTATATCGTGGTGAAGATTCCCTTGATTCCGGAAGGCATCAAGGCCGTGAAGAAGCTCTCGTCGGAAGAGATCAAGACCAACGTGACGCTGTGCTTCTCGGCCAACCAGGGACTGCTCGCCGCGAAAGCGGGCGCGACATACATCAGCCCGTTCGTGGGACGCCTCGACGATGTTGGCAACGACGGCATGCAGGTCGTCGCGGACCTGGTGGAAATCTACGAGCGCTACGCGCTTCCGACGCGCGTGCTCGCCGCCAGCATCCGCCATCCGATGCACGTGATCGAGGCCGCCAAGCTCGGCGCCGACGTGGCGACGATGCCGTACAAGATTCTCCAGCAACTTTTCAAACATCCCCTTACCGATCTCGGAATCGAGGCATTCAATCGAGACTGGGCGAAGGTCATGGAGCGGCGCAAAGCGAATGCAAGACGATAGCCTGGTAGCACCGCGCTCCCGCGCGCGCTTTTTCCCGTATTTCTTCGGAACGCTCACGGGCGTCGCGGTCGCGCTCGCCGTGATTTCGATGGTCATGATGAAACGCAGCCAGAGCGGCGGGTTCTTGCAGGCGTCATCGTCGCCGGGGGGAGCCAACGCACAGGTTGCAGCTCCCAACGACGGCAAGCAGCAGAACATCGATGACAACATCAGTGATGACCGCCGCAACGCCATCGTGCGCGCCACCGAGCAAGTGGCGCCCGCGGTCATCAGCATCAACGCGTTCTACACACTGCATACGCGGCCGCAGTACGACTTCTTCTTCAATCGATACTATCCCGGCCGCTTGATTCCGCAGGCCAAGCTCGGCTCGGGCGTGATCGTGGACAAGCAGGGTTACGCGTTCACCAACTACCACGTGGTGGAAGGCGCCGAACGCATCCAGGTCACCACCAGCAAGGGCGAGAACTACACCGCCAAGCTTGTCGGCACCGCGCCCAGCTACGATCTTGCGCTCGTCAAGCTCGAGGGAGAGCATTTCGACGCCGCGCCGCTCGGCAACTCCGATCAGCTCCTGGTGGGCGAATGGGCCATCGCGATCGGCTCACCCTTCGGTTACCAGCTGGCCGATGCGCAGCCCACGGTCACCGTGGGTGTCATCAGCGCCATGCACCGTGACATCAAGCAGGACTCCGAGAGCGAAGCGATCTTCAACGACATGATCCAGACCGACGCTGCCATCAACCCCGGCAACTCGGGGGGCCCGCTCATCAACGCGCACGGAGAGGTGATCGGCATCAATACGCTGATCTTCACCGGAGGCGACGGCGCGAGCACCAACATCGGTCTCGGTTTCGCGATTCCGATCAACCGCGCCAAATTCGTGTTCAACGAGA
>DATEHD010000342.1:0-3383 GCA_035279765.1 Candidatus Krumholzibacteriia bacterium
GTCCAGCGACGTTCCGAATCCCGCGCCCGCCAGGCTGAAGTGCTGGACGACCACGATGATTTCGCCGCTGCCGGCACCCGCCAGCGAGAGCGATTTCTTGGAAAGATCGCCGTTGGCGCTGAAGCCCGCGATGCGCTCGCCCACGCCCGGTGTGGCGACAGTCGTGATGTGCAGGATGGCCGGTTCGGCGAAATGAAGCCCCGGCGGTTGCAGCTCGACCGCGCCAGTGAATCCGCCCGAGAGCCCGAGTCCCTTGATCCCCAGCACCGGCGTCATCGTGATCTTGACCGGATCGATCATGGCACCGGCCGGAACCTCGAGCGTGTAGTGGGTTCCGTTGGAAGCCGTGGTCGAGATGGAGCCGCCCTCCGACCCGATGCTCTTGCTCACGGCATGGGCGGCGTCCGCGCTGACCGGACCCGATTCGACGGGCGGAGCGGTGGAGGAGCCATCTCCGCCGCAGGAGAGAAGGAGCGGGGCCAGGGCGACGAGAATCGATACAAATGAGCGTAGCCGTGACTTCATGGTTAGATCTCCCGGGTCGAAAAAAGTGGCACCTGACAGGGAGACACAGAAGGAGGGCCGAAATCACACGATAATCGAATGCTGAACACGCCGGGTGGCGAGTCGTGCTCGGGGGGAGAGAACAGTTACCAGGTGGCCGGGACGACGCGCAGGATCTCTTCGGGCGTGGTGTGGCCGCCGAGGAGCTTGCGGCCCGCGTTGGAGAGGAGCGGCTCGGCGCCGTCCTTGCGCGCCAATTTTGCAATGTCCTGCTCGCTGGCGTTGTCGCGGATCATGATGCGCATGGCGTCGGTGAGCTCGATCACTTCGAACGCAGCGGTTCTTCCGAAGAAGCCTGTCTTTCTGCATTTCTCACAGCCCGCGCCGCGGCGCACCTGCGTCTGATTCACATCGCCGGCAAGCCCGAGGAGCTGCAGCGTCTCGGCGGGGACATGGTCGAGTTCACCGCACGAGGGGCATACGAGGCGCATCAGCCGCTGCGCCACCAATCCAATCACAGTGGACGCGATGAGAAAGCGCTCGATCCCGAGGTCGACAAGGCGCGTGATGGCGCCGATCGCGGTGTTCGTGTGCAGCGTCGAGAACACGAGGTGGCCGGTGAGCGCTGCCTGCACCGCGTACTGGGCGGTCTCGCTGTCGCGGATTTCGCCCACCATGATGATGTCGGGGTCCTGTCGCAGCACGCTGCGCAGCGCATTCGCGAACGAAATCCCCACCGACTCCTGCACCGCGATCTGGTTGAAGGGCTCGTGCACCATCTCGATGGGATCCTCGATGGTGATCACATTGACTTCGGGGGACGACAGGTGCTGCAGCGACGAGTAGAGCGTGGTCGTCTTGCCGCTTCCTGTCGGCCCGGTCACGAGAATGATCCCGTGCGGCTTGTCCAGGATGTGCTGGTAGCTGGTCATCTGCTCGGGCGTGAAGCCGAGCTGGGGGACTTCCTGCAGGAGAATGGTCGGGTCGAAGATACGGATCACGACCTTCTCGCCGAAGGCCACCGGCACCGTCGACACGCGCAGCTCGATCTCGCCGTCCTTGGACGCAGACTTGATGCGGCCATCCTGGGGGCGCCGCTTCTCCGCAATATCGAGCCGCGACATGATCTTGATGCGCGACACGAACGACGGATAGACCCGCTTGGGGATGGAGTGCGTATCGTGCAGGCAGCCGTCGATACGCAACCGCACCACCGCGCGCTCGCGCTTGGGTTCGATGTGAATGTCGCTGGCGCGCTGCTCGAAGGCGTACTGGAGGAGCAGGTCCACCGCGCGCACAACATGTTGGTCAGAGCTGTCGAGCTCCTCGTCGCCGCGCACGTCGACGAGCTGCTCGAGATTGCCGACGTCGAGCGACGCGGTCCGCATCTTGTCGGCCTTCTGCAGCGAGCGCTCGAAGGCGAAGATCTCATTGATGGTCTTGAGGATCTCGCCGCGCAGACCGAGCACGGGCTTCACGGAGTAACCGGTGGCGTGCTCGATGTTGTGAATCGCGGTCCGGTCGTACGGGTTCACCATGGCGACGTGCAGCAGTTGCCCGTCGAGTTGCACGGGCACCATGAGGTGCTTGAGTGCAAACGGCTTCGACACGATGGCGGCGAGCCGCCTGGCGTCGAGTTTCAGAGGATCGATGCGCGTGAAGTCGACGTTGGTCGCTTCGGCGAACATGCGGCAGAGCTCTTCCTCGTCAATGAATTCGCGGCGCGGATTCTTGCTCGGGAAGCGGAAGCTGGCGATCACTTCCAAAGGCGAAACGAAGCCGCCGTCGGAGAGGCCGCGCTCGCGCAGCTCGCGCGCCACGACAATGCGTCGCGGGGCGGCATCCTTGCGCAACATGGCCGCCTGCTCCGGTGTCAGCAGGCGTCGCTCGAGCAGGAGCTCGATGGCACGACCGGTCTCGAGCGTGGTGTCGAGGCTCGCCGTGCGGTCGGAAGTCTTTGTGGGTGTGCCCATGGGTGAAGGCCGGACGGGTGGCTGTTACCTCGTCAGGCACCCCCGGGCTTTATTGATAGGGGCAATAAGCGCGCCGAATGATACGAAGCTGCGCACGCGGCCGAGTGTCACGATGAAAGGTGAGCGGCCCTCTTGTCGGAAGTTTTTTCCGGCCTCCTGGTCGTCGCTTCGGAAACTCCTAACTCAAGCCCCCGCATGGTCTCCGCGGCGCTCCGCCATCATGAGACAACCTCCGCCACGACAAGGCCCAGCTTGCCTTTTCGAGGCCCAATGTGATACAATAAGTGCGCTCAATAACCACATAGCAGCACTTGATTTAGCAGCCTAAGGAGTACCCTCATGAAACGGTGGTTTTGGGCGTCCGCGCTCGTGCTGTGCATTGCAGCCCCCGCTTTCGCAGACGCCATTTACTATGCGCCCCAGATCACGGGCGCGCGCGAGCGGAGTAACATCCGCCACTATCTCTTCGTCAAGAATCTCACCGGCGACAAGCGCGACATCTACGACGTGTACGGCTACACGCCGTATCGCCTGCGCCTGAACGAATACGGCCAGGTCAACGAGCAGTGGACGTACTACGACGCCGGCAAGGTGTTCGTGTTCGACCAGTGCAACCGTCTCACGGAGACGCACACCATCTCCGTCGAGCATCGTCGTGACTGGCAGTACGAGGAGAACACGCCCGGCTATTACGAACCGGACGTCTGCAACGACAACTAGCCCCCACCCAGGAAACTACCCGCCGGTCCGCCACTGGACGGGATAGGACGAGGAGGTCCCCACACACATCGGGCCTCCTCGTTTTTTTTTTGCATTCAATCGAACCACGGTCGCGCCCGAACTCGCTGTCACCAGACCGCGGAGAGGCGCATGGGGGAAGCACGTCATGCAGCCATACTGGAGACC
>DATEHD010000343.1:0-5413 GCA_035279765.1 Candidatus Krumholzibacteriia bacterium
CCGTATACGGTGCTGATCGATCCCGACAAACACATCCTGCGCGCCGACAAGATCGTGACCATCGCCGCCAACGTGCCCGCGTATCCGGCCATCTCCCATGTGGCGCCCATCCCGACCAAGGGCGCATTGACCGTGCAGTACACCCTGGATCGCGCCAGCGATGTGAATGTCCAGGTGTTCGACATTGCCGGTCGTCGCGTGCTGACGCAGAAGACCAGCGCGGCCGCGGGGGTGCAGTCGTTCGATCTGGATACGGGAACACTCGCCTCCGGCGTCTACTTCGTGCGTCTATCGACGGCACAGGGGAACAGCGCGAAACGATTTGTTGTGGTGAGATAGCACGGCGCGACCGCGCCGTGCTCTGGGGTGAGGTGAGGTGAGGCGCGGCGCTTTATCTCCAACGCTGCTATGACTCCACAAAAGTGCTAAGATAGCAACCAGGGCAAGGGCTCACTTGAAGTGCCCGTCGTGGCGTGATTCGCCCTCACGCGCCGCCGCGGTGCAGATAGGAGCGCCATCATGCCTCGTGCCTCGATCCGCGGATTTTCTCTCCTCGTCCTGATCGTCGCCCTCGTGTCGCTTGCTGCTCCACAGCGGGCGCGCGCACAATGCACCGAAACTCAATTTCAGAACTATACCGGCGGCGGACAGGTGACGTGTCCCTGCTTCGTGGCCGGCGAAATGGCGGGTGCCGTGTTCACGCTGCCGGCCGCCGCGTACCCGATCGAGATTCTGAGAGTCGGTATCGGCTGGGGATCGCAGTTTGGCGGCAGCGGACAGACGCTGGCAGAAGCCATCCACATCTACGCCGGCGGGCTGCCCAATCCCGGCTCGCCCATCTTTTCGCTGGTCGGACCGCAGCTCACCGACGGCGCCATCAATGAATTCAACCTGGGCCCGCTCCCCGGCGAGATCGTGATTCCATCGGGGGCGTTCACGGTGGCGCTCGAGTTCAACACGGACAACGCCGGCGATCCCTTCGCGGCCAGCGTCGTGCACGACGGTAACGGCTGCCAGGCGAACAAGAACGTCGTGTTCGCAATTCCAGGTGGGTGGACCAACGCGTGCGCGCTCGGCGTTTCCGGCGACTGGGTGATCTACGTCAAGTATCGCTCGCTCAAGGTGACGGCGGCCGCGAGCCCGCCGTCGGTGGCGTTCTCGGGTGTGCCCGGCTTCCAGACCACGTGCAACACGGTGAACATCAACAACACCGGTTGCGACACGCTCCTGATCAAGGGCATCAGCGGTTGCGGCGCCGTGCCGTTCAGCATCGACACCACGCTGACGTCGCACCTGGTGGTGCCGGGCGGCAGCACCACCATGAATGTGTGCGTGCACCCGACAAGCAACGCCACCGCCAACTGCGCCGTCACGGTGAAGAGCAATGCCTCCAACACGCCCACCACGATCAACGTCAGCCTCTCCGGCGTCACTGCGGTGGGCACGCCGGGGCTCAATGCATACGACATCATTGCGGTGGTGCCGAATCCGTTCAACCCGGAGACGTCGATCCATTTTTCGCTGCCGCGTGCAGTCGCGGTGAGTGCGGAGATCTATGCGATCGACGGGAGCCGCGTAGTATCGCTCTTGCGCGGGGAGAATCTGCCGGCGGGAGAAGATCAGGTGCGATGGGACGGTCGCAACGCGAGCGGCCAGCGCGTCGCATCGGGCGTGTACCTGTTCCGCCTGACCAGCGTACTCGGCGTGCGCACCGCGCGGCTCGTGCTCCTCGAATAGCTCCGGGTACCGCGCTACTCGAGCAGAACCAGACGGGCCACGCGCGTGCCGAGCGTCGTCGTGAGACGGAGGAGATACACACCGGATGCGACTCGCCCGCCCCGCGCGTCGAGACCATCCCAGCGTACTTCGTTCTCACCGGCTGGAAACACCACGCCGTCCAGGAGCGACACGACACGGCTTCCGTCGATGGCATACACCCCCGCCGACACGACGAGCTCGCGCGGCAACACGAAGTGGATCGACGTCTGCGGGTTGAATGGATTTGGCACTACCGCGACGACGGCGTACAAGTCGGCCGCTCGCGGACCGACCGCCGTTACCGGCGTCCAGATGTCGTCGACGGGAGTTACGTTCGCGGCCGCGCCTACTGGCGGCAATCCCAATGCGTCGCATATCGTGCGCAGCACGCCGTAGTGATCCACGTAAGCGGTGTGTGAATATCCCGCCTTCACCGGCGCGCCCGCGAATACGGTCAGAATGTGATTGCCGTTGGCGTCGTCGTCCTCGTCCCACGTCAGAATCACCACACCATGCGCCCCCACCGCGTTGATCAACGTAGGCATGATGCCGGCGAGCCACGTGTCTCCGGTGGAGACCGAGCAGTCGTGCGTGCTGTTGCACTGATTCGGCACCACGAACACGAGCATGGGCAGATTCCCGGCCGAAATGTCGGGTTGGAGATCGGTCAACGGACGCTCGTTCATGTGATCGAGATTGGAAAAATCAGTCCACGGCGCGTGCTTGCGGCGGTATCCGCCCGTCGAGCACACGGGATCGCCCGCAGTGGGGAGCTCTTCGCAGTATGACCGCCACGATACACCGGCCACCTGGCAGGCATGCCCCAGGTTGTCCACGGTGAACGGCGATCCGTCCGCGGGACAGTTGTCATTGTCGATGCCGAATGTGTTGCCCGACCACAGCGCGAGGTAATTGGGAAGCGACGGGTGGGTGACTGCGTACGACCGCGTGCACGCGCTGGCCGTCGCGATCAGCGACGCGGTGTATGGCTTGAAGCGCACCTGGTCGTAGCTGTGGTTCTCCATGATGACCACAACGACGTGGTCGAGCGCGGGAACCTGGGCGTGTGCCCCGGCGGCAGACACGATCGCAAGCAGCGCGGCGATGCGGATGAGCTTCATGGTGCGACCCCGGATCATGGCGTGAGAACGCCACCAAATCACAGGGAGTGTAGCACAGCCCACCGCGCGTGAATGTGATGCGGCTTACATCGCCGGAATCCCTTGCAGCTGCGAAAGCAACATGGGCGCCATCGGGTTCGTGACGTCGTAGATGTAGACGTTGTCGCGGCTCAACACGAAAAGTGTGTGGTCCGACCAGATGAAGTCGCGCGTTGCTCCACCCGTCCACGTCTGCATGACCGCCGGTGCGGCCGGATCGGAGACATCGAGCAGCGAATAGCCGCCGTCTCCGTTGCTCACGTAGAGCTTCTGATTCTGCACGGCGAGACCGAACGGAGTCGGAATCGGCGTTGTCCCGATAATCTCCGGCGCATGCGGGTCCTTGATGCTCACGCACATGAGCTCGTCGTCGACGCCTCCGCAGAAGCCGCTGCCGCGCAGCGTGACGAACGCCGTCGATCCTGACACCGTCACCGGATCGCACGCGCGCGTGTGCTCGATCTTCGCGATCTGCACCGGCTTTGCCGGCTGCGCCCGGTCGAAGATGTACATCCCGGCCATTCCACCAATAAATAGATAGTTGGGAGTGGGGTACATCGACTCGACGCCCCAGCCGATCAAAGTCTGCGCGATTTGTTTGGGCTTGGCGGGCGACGACACGTCGTACGTTACCAGGCGATCGTGCGAATCCGCGCGATAGAGATAGTTGTCGACGACCGCAAAGGTTGCGTAAGAGGAGCCGGTTCCGCCCGGCGCGGCCGTGGGGGCCGTAACCGCGTCGTTCTGAGAGCACGCCGAACATCCCATGCCGGATTCGTTGCCGTACGACGGAACCCCTTCCCACGCGGGATAAACACTCCCGATTCGCGCCACCACCGTGTACGAATCGCCCGACACACGAATCGCCTGTAGCTGATTGCCGCTGTTGGCGTAGATGATGTCGTCTTTGACCGCGGAGCTCATGTTGTTCTGTAGCGGGATGCGCATCACCTTCGTCGGCGCGCTGAGATTCGACACATCGAAGATGTGAAGCCCTGTGTCGACGTCGGAGACGAGCAGGCGGTTGCCCGCGAGCGTCATACTCACCGACCACATGAATATGCGATTATCCGGCGGGGTCAAATCCGGCGTCGTGCGCCAGCCGACCACAAACGAACTCAACAGAAGAACAATGAGAAGGGGAGAGACCAGGCGTTTCACAATGGCACCTCCGCGGTTTTGGCGGGTGGGGCAGCGGCCTGATCGATCAAGGGGCAGCGTTAACATGTTAGCGCACACGCTTACTGCGTACAATACCCGTTCTTGGCATTTTCACGACGGCCCCCTAAGATCACGGCCGTGACCGTTTACGAGCGCATCTATCGCGTGGTGCGACGTGTGCCGCGCGGGCGTGTCGCCACCTACGGACAGATTGCGGAGCTTGCCAAGGCGTCCGGACCGCGCCAGGTGGGATACGCGCTGCATGCGCTCCCCGAAGGCCACGACCTTCCGTGGCACCGCATCATCAACGCGCGCGGCGCCATCAGCCTCGATTCCGGGATCGGGGGCGGCGGCCTGCAACGTGCGCTGCTCGAAGCTGAAAAAGTGAAGTTCGACGAGAGAGGACGCATCGATTTGAAGAAGTTTCAATGGAAGCGGGGGAGATGAAACCGGACCACGCCGAACGCGCCCACGTTCCCGACGGGCTGCGCCGTGTCATGGGACCCGTGAGCGCGACGTCGGTCGTGATTGGCGCCATCATCGGCGTCGGAATCTTCTTCACACCCGGCAGCGTTGCGCGCATTGCCGGCAACTCCAGCCTCGCCCTGTGGACGTGGGCCGCGGGTGGCGTGGTGGCGCTCCTGGGTGCACTCGCCTTCGCCGAATTGGGTGGCATGTACGGCCGCACCGCCGGCCAATATGAAATGCTGCGCGACGCCTACGGCCCCATGGTCGCGTTCTGTTTTTCGCTCTGCAACGCGTGCGCGATCATTGCCGGTGGCACTGCCATCATCGCCATTGTGTGCGTGGAGAATCTGTGGCCCGCACTCACCGGCGGCGCGCCACCCGCCACGGTCGCGTGGTTGTTGCCGGCGGTGCTGCTCCTCGCCGTCGCGGGCGCCAACATCATCGGCGTGCGTTGGGGCGCCGCCATTCAGAACATCACCGTGGTGGCCAAGGTGACCGCACTCCTGCTCGTGGTGGCGCTGGCACTTTTCGCGACGCGCCACACCGCCGCGCCGGCCACGGCGGCGGCGCTGACCACTTCGCCGGTCGTGCGTCTGTTCTCCGGGCTGGTTCCGGCGGTGTTCGCGTTCGGCGGCGGGCACTACGCGCTCTGGGTTGCGGGCGAGATGAAGAATCCGCGCCGCGACGTGCCGCTGGCGTTGATTCTGGGCGTGTGCATCGTGATCCTCGTCTACCTCCTCGCCAACTGGGCATACCTCCATCTGCTCGGCTACGACGGAGTGGTGAACAGCCACGCGCTCGCGGCGGACGCCGTCTCCACCGTGTGGCCCAACGTCGGCGCGCGCATCATCGGGGCGGCGGTGGCG
>DATEHD010000344.1:0-7479 GCA_035279765.1 Candidatus Krumholzibacteriia bacterium
GCGAAACCCCGCGTCGCGATTAGCGGCTTGATGCCCATGCGTTTTTGCTGGCTCGTCGTTGCGTGCTCGCTCCTCTTGACCGCGGGCAGCGCTCCCGAGCCTGCTCCAACCGGCTGGCAGCTCGTGGTTCTCGGGATCGCACAGGACGGCGGCATGCCGCACCCCGGTTGCACCAAACCACCGTGCAGCGATGTCTACGCTGGAAAACGTCGTGCCGAAAAAGTGAGCTGTATCGGGCTCGTGAATCGCGACACGGGGACCGCCTTCATGATCGACGCGACGCCTGATTTTCCCGAGCAGCTCAACGCGCTCACCGGCGGCAAAGTACCGGCCGGCATTTTTCTCACGCACGGGCACATCGGCCATTACACGGGACTCATGTATCTCGGCAAGGAAGCGATGGCGACGAGCCACGTGCCCGTGTACGGCACGCGCCGCATGGTCTGGTTCCTGCGCAAGAACGCGCCATGGAGCGCACTCGTCCACGATGAACGCATCGATCTGCACGTGCTGACGCCCGATGAGGCGGTCGAGATGTCGCGCGGGCTTCGCATCACGCCCCTGCTGGTTCCGCACCGCGATGAATTCACGGACACCGTCGGTTACCTGATCGAAGGACCGCGCGCGAAAGTGCTCTTCATTCCCGACATCGACAAATGGAGCAAATGGAACCGCGATCTGCGCACACTGGCCGGGCAGGTCGACGTTCTCCTGGTGGATGGCACGTTCTCTTCGGTGGATGAGCTTCCGGGCCGGGATATCACGCAGATTCCGCATCCCCTCATGACCGAGACGCGCGCCCTCCTGGCGGGGACCCGGGCCAAGCTCTGGTTCATCCACCTGAACCATTCCAACCCGGCGCTTATCGACGGAAATGACGTTGCGCGCGAGGGGATGACCTTTGATCTTTAAGGTACCTCACCCTTGTTTTCTGCCCGGCATTGCGCCGGTGAAGTCCGACTCTCATTTGAAGATGAGCCCAAGGCCCCGACACCTGGTTTGGTCGAGCGTGTACCTGGCGCTTGCCGTCCTGGCCTGCAGCCAGCACGACCCGGCCGGGCCCGGGCCGGGGGATCAAACCCCGCCCCATATTTCCGAAGTGGCGGCCTGGGACAAGACGCACCTCATCGTCGTGTTCGACGAGCGTGTGACGCGCGAAACCGCGGACAACGCGCTCAACTATAAGCTCGCTGGACCCGTCGATCAGCCGAAGATGGTACCCCTACGCGACGGTGGGGACGGCGGGCCTGACACCGTGTGCAATGTGTGCACAGCCTCGCTGCATCCGGACAACCGTACGGTCACGCTGACCACTCAATTTATGGACTCAAACCAGTGGTCGATCCATGTGCACGGCGTCTCCGACGTGCACGGCAACGAAATCACGAAAACAAACCGCGTGAACTTCGAAGGCACGGATGGCCCGGATGTCACGCCGCCCGAGGTTGTGTTTCAGTCGCCCGAGCCCGATGCCAGCGGAGTGTCCCCGGGAGGCTACGTACGTGTTCAGTTTTCGGAAGCGGTGATTCCTGCGTCCGTCACCAGGGGCTTTCTCGTGACGGGGCCGGGGGCGCAGCGAATCTCCATTCGCAACGAAGATCCCATCCGCTACGACTGCGATCTCGCGCCACTGCAGCCTAACGCGGAGTACCTGGTAGCGTTGACAGGCGTCGAGGATCTGGCCGGAAACCGAATGCCGGATATGCAGTGGACATTCCAGACGGCGGAAACCGCCGACACGCTGGCACCGATGGTTCGCTGGTCCAACCCGCAGCAGGCCGCGTTCAACGTCGAGCTCGACACGCCGCTCTCAATTTCCTTCACCGAACCGATGGATCCGTACTCGGTGAGAATTCGCGGCGATGTGAATTCGACAGCGGTGCGCTGGTCGAACGGAGGCAGAAAAGTAACCTTCGCCACCACGTGGGAACCGGACTGGCAGTACACCATCCAGATTCGTCCCGGTGATATGCGCGATCTCGCAGGCAATGCAGGGACGCAGTTGTTCACATTGTCATTCGCGACTGGGAGCACGGTGAGCGCGGGAGGATTTTCCGGAACTGTCGCCGGCGATCTCAGCTCGAACGACGCGCGCGATCCGGCGGGAGCTCTCGTTTTCGCGACTTCGGCGCCGGACCACATATTCAGCAGCGTGGTGGCGCTGGTCGGAAGCAACCACGCATACCAATTCAGTCACCTGCTCGACGGAACGTACTATCCCGTCTGCGTCGTCGATTCCAACCACGACGGTCTTTACCAGCTCCAGTACGGAGACGCGGTCGGTATCTTCGGCATGCCCAACCCGTGGTTACAAAAGCCGGAAGCCGTTGAAATTCATCAGTCGTCCAGGATCGGGATCGATTTCCCGATTTATGATCCGGCGGCCGTTTACGGTGTCATCTCGTCCGACGGTACCAGCGAAGGTCCTTTGCACGTGGGACTGTTCCGTACCGCCGATTTCGATCCGACCACCTCGGTGCCGGTGATATCGATCATCGCAGTAGACGGTGGAACGTGGGACTACGTCATCAACGAGCTGGACGTTGGGCCCATCGCCGCGGGATCGTATTACGTGGCCGCGTATATGGACCTCAGCGATGATGGCCTGTTCAATCCGGGCGACGATCCCATGGGTGTTTACGGTGGTGACACACCGATCGAGGTGCACGTCGCTCACGGCCTGGATGTGTCCGACGTCAATATCGTTCTGCACGATCCGTCGCTTGCCGTGCACACCAACTCCGTGCGCTGGCCCATCACGAAGCGTACGGGAAAGGCGCAGCCTTTTATCGAGGCGCTCGAGAAAGCCTCGGACTAGCTGCCGTAGATGGGAATGAGATAGCGTTCTTCGAAATCGAGACCGGCGCGCGCAAGCTTCACTTCCAGCTCCCAGAAAACAGGACGATCCGCGGCCAGCGTGGTCGGCAATGCAGCGTTGGCAGGTGTGAAGCGCAGGTCCACGGCGCGGCCCGGCGCGAAGGTCTGCGGTGCATCGAATGACTGTGTCTCGGCCGAGAGCTCGTCGTGCACCAACCAGCGGTTGCGATCGCTGCTGCTTCCGCGCTCCTCGTAGTATTCCTCGACACAGCGCAACGTGAACGATCCTTTTTCCGCGCGCGTAATGCCGCGCGGCGGAACCCAGCCCAGCTGCACCGATGCATTCAGCGCATAGGGAAAGTGCGCAAACACGACGCGTGAATTTCCGAAGCGGATCGCGCGCGCCATTTCAACACCTGCTTTCCACCACACGAGCAGCAGGATCAGGTCGAACACCGGCGCGACCACCTTGAACAGCACCGGCGCGTGCGCAAACCACGCGATCCAGTTCATCACCGAGAAGAACAGGCTCATGAACGACGCCATCATGATGAGCTGCGTCGCGCGTTTCCACCGCGGCGGTGTGAACCCGCGCACGTCCCAACCGTGATCGAGCAGTGCCTGCGATCCGCCATAGCGGCGGGCGGCGTCGCGCCGCCGCAGATCTTCGCGCCACTGCGTCGACGCCATGCTCCACACCGCGATCCCGCCGCCGGCGAAGCACACGCCGCACACCTGGATGACCCACCAGGGCGCGTGAACCGAGCCCGGATCGGACGGGATGACGCGCAGCCCCAGCAGCACCATGGCAACGCCGGCACCGACGAACACCAGCCCGAACAGGAGAGCTCCGGCCACCGAGAGTCCGCTGCGGGTACCCCGGCGCTCGGCCGTACCCGGCAAGCGGTGCCGGCCGGGGTAGGTAGAAGTAGGTGGTGCGACGGTCAGGTTTTCCATCTACGTCGCCATGATGCAAGCGCCGCGCCCACGCAGTTTTACTCGCCAGAGTCGGTGGCCTAACCGATTGATTTCCCGCATCCCGCGTGGCAAGCTGTGGCTGTTGCATTCGCCCCGCCAACCCGGGGAATTTGATTTCTCTATCAGACATGTTCTCGAGGAGGGCAACCCCAATGGACATCCGTTCCAGATTTTCCCTTGTCGCCGCGGCGCTGCTCGCGCTTTCGATCGCCGCCTGCGGTAACGACAGCAATCCGACCACACCGAACGACACCACACCGCCGGGTGTGGCGAATGTCACTCCGGTGGACGCCTATCATATCGACATTGCGTTCAGCGAGCAGGTGACCAAGGCCTCCGCGGAAAACGAAGCCAACTACACGATCACCGAAACCGGAGCCGTTCCGGTCGCGCCTCGCGGCATCGCCACGGCGAAGGGCGCCGGTTTCCCGATCGTCGGTGCGACGCTCAAGAACGACAACAAGACGGTGACTCTTGCTACAGGGTCGTCGATGTCCGGTTTCAATTTTGACGTGACCGTGCACAATGTCTCCGACATGACGGGCAACAAGATCGGTGAAGCGGGCACAACCAAGCCGTTCACCGGCTCGAACACGGCTGACGACACCGCGCCCACCGTGGTGTCACACACGCCGCTGTCGGGCGCAACGAACATTGTCATCAACGCCAACGTCGTGGTGACTTTCTCGGAGGCGCTCAAGACGGCGACGGCGCAGTGGTTTCCCGGTGCTCCGGGGCTGGTCGCCAAGAACCGCGCGCTCGGCGTGATTGTGGAGCACACAACCACGATCGACGGCGCGACCCTCACGCTGACGCCGACTGGCCCGCTTGCGTACAACCAGGTCTACACGGTGATCGTCTCCGGCACCGATGCCGCCAGCAACGCGGGCGGCAACACGACGTGGTCGTTCACAACGACCGCGAACAACGACCACACGCCGCCGACCCTGGTATCCACGTCGCCGGCGAACGGCACGACCTACGTGCCCTTGGACGCCAATCTCTCGCTCACCTTCTCGGAAGCGATCGATTCCAGCCGCAGCAATGTGCAGCTCGTGCCCGATCCGGGCGACGGCGTGGCGACGTGGTCCAACGGTGGCAAGACGGTGACGTTTAATCCGACGGCACCGCTGCTCGCGAATCAGCAGTACACGCTCACCATCTTCCCGAACGGTGTCTACGACTGGGCGGGCAACGGCATCGTGGGTCTGCACACGGCGACGTTCACCACCGGTGCGACGCTCGCTGCGGGCAGCATTGCCGGTACGGTTACGGGTGACGCGGGCAGCCCGGCGGCGGATCCGAGCGGCGCCACGGTGCTCGCGTCGAATTCGAATCCGTTTGTCGGCGGTTCGTTCAGCGTGTTCAACAGCACGAAGGTTGCTGCGAATGACACCTACACCATGCCGAATCTCCCCGACGGGCTTTATTACATCGTGTCGGTCCTCGATACCAACCACGACAACGATCTGGATCCGTCGACGGGTGATGCGGTGGGTGCGTTCGGCGTCGACATCGGCCTCGGCGATACCACTCCTGACAGTCTGGCGATCGCGGGTGGCGCCCATCTGACGGGCAAGAACTTCGCGCTCTTCGATCCGAGCACGGCCAGCGGGACGGTCACGTACACCGGCGCCATAGTTGGCGACTACCCGGTGTTCGTCGGGCTGTTCGACACCAACGGCTTCACGCCGACGTCCCAGCCCGTGACGGGAACGGAAGGGTCCGGCACCGATCACGAGTGGGCGTTCAACACGATCGAAGGGACGTTCCAGGAGGGCAACTACTATGTGGGTGCCTTCATGGACGTCAACCTCGACGGCAACTATCAGCCCGCCAGCGAGCCGGCCGGCTTCTATGGCGGCCTCCCGGCACCTACGGCGTTGAACCTGGCCAACGGACACGACAATACCGGAGTCGTGATTCACATCACGGATCCGGTCCTCACCGCGAGCGCTCCGGCGCCGGCGATGATCTGGCCGAAGGCGAAGCACAACGCCAGCTTCCAGCACCTTGTCGATTTCATTCGACAGAGCCAGCTGCAGGCCAGCCGGTAGGGCGCGTTTACTGCGGCAGGATTAGGACGAAGGCCCCCGGGGTTCGACCCGGGGGCCTTTTTTTGCCCATTGACGACCCCCGGCCTTGCTGCTAATTTCTTCGCACGTGCTAAAAATTCAGCACAAAATCACCCGGAGAGGAAACCTGCGATGAAACCGAAGCGTACTCTGAGTCGTCTAAGTCGACGGGAGCGGGAGATCATGGATATCGTCTTCCAGATGGGCCGCGCCAGCGCGGCCGATGTGCATGAACGAATCCCGTCGCCGCCCAGCTATTCCGCCATCCGCGCCACGATGCGCATTCTCGAGGAGAAGGGGCTCCTCAAGCACGATTACGACGGAAAGCGCTACATCTTCCGGCCCGTGTTGGGCCAGAGCCAGGCCCGCCGGACCGCGGTGGATCACCTGCTGAACACGTTTTTTGGCGGCTCGACGGCCGGCGCCGTGATGGCCCTCCTCGAGACTTCGGGCCGCGAGCTCACCGACGAAGAGCTCGACCGCATGGCGGCTCTGATAGAAAAAGCGCGCACGGAAGGACGATGATTACCATGGCCGCAATTCACACCCTGACCTCGTTTCTGGATTCGATCGCCACTGTGAGCGTGGCGGCCTGGCTGTTCCGGATCACCGTTCTGACCACACTCGCATGTATGTATCTCGCGCTGGCGCGACGGGCACAGCCCGCGCTGCGCCACGCCGTCGCGGTGGGGAGCCTCCTGGCCGTCGCACTCCTGCCCATGGCCTCGATGCTCCTCCCCAACGTGAATGTGCCGGTGCTGCGCGCGCCGGCGCTCACCTCTCCCGCCACCATCGATCCGTCGCAAGTGACTTTCGATGTGTCATCCGGCGCGGCACCGGGGAAATACCACATTGATAACGTGCGCATCGGAGGCACCCCGGTGGGTGCGGGAACCATCGGCCGGCCGGGTGTCACGACCACGCGCACGCTGCTGCAGCGGGCATTCGCGTTGGCGCGCGCCGCGTTCTCATCGCCGCGCAACTGGATCCGGTTTGCGATGGTGATGTGGATGCTGGTGGCAAGCGTGTTGCTCGCGCGACTCGTGCTGGTTTCCGCACGCGCGCTGCGCATCGCACGCCGCGCCACGCTCATCAACGACGAATTCCTGCGCGTCGAAGTGGAGCGCGCCAGCCGCGCGCTGGGCGTCACGCGCTGGATCGACGTTGCCGCCTCCAACGAGATCGCGGTCCCCATGGTGATCGGTATCGCCACCCCGCGCATCGTGCTTCCCGTCACGGCGCAAGATTGGTCGCGCGAGCGCTTGAGTGTCGTGCTGTTGCACGAAATCGCGCACATCCGCCGTCGTGATTGCGTGTTCATGCTGTTTGCACAGATGGTGAGCGCGGTGGTGTGGTTCCACCCCGCCGTGATCCGCCTCGCGCGCGATGTCCGTCGTGAGTCCGAGCGCGCGTGCGACGACCTGGTGCTCGCCACCGGTGTGCGCGGCTCCGACTACGCCGAGCACCTGGTGTCCATCGCGCGGCTGTCCGCGCGGCGTGATTCGCTCTCGGGGGCGGCGCTTGCGTTTGCCGCGCGCTCCACGCTCGAGCAGCGCGTCGCATCGATACTTACCGCGCGTTCGCGCTCGGTTTCCCGGCGCGCCATGGG
>DATEHD010000345.1:0-3513 GCA_035279765.1 Candidatus Krumholzibacteriia bacterium
CGCATACCAACTGCGGTGATTCATGTCTGCGACCTCCAGGTCACGCGGCCACAGCGCCGGTGGGACGAAGTATTAGCGGATGAGTTCTTTCCGTCAACGGTGGCGCGGGAGCCGCTCGTAGGCAGGGGGCCGCGGGTTGGCCTTGAAGCGCGCGTCAGTGGTCTCCGCCAGCCACTGGAAGTACTCACTCATGAAGGGCTCGTTGTCTTCCTGCCGCGAGCTGACCGCGATCGGTCTGAACTTGGCCCACGTCGTCACCACGAACGACCCCAGCGTTTCGTCGACAAGGTCGAGGTCCACCATCTTCTCCGCCACCAGGATCCCGAGATTCTCCATGATCATGGAAAACTGGATGAACATGGTCTGCTCGTGGACGGGGAGTGCGCGCAGGTCGGCGCGCGACTTCGGCATTTCATGTGTGTCGACGAACTGGATCAGCTCGGCGAAATCGCGCGCGGCGATAAAACTCAAGGTTTCCAGCGTAAAACGCTCGCGACGATCGCGCGCCGCCGCGCGCGCCTGGCTGACGCCGAACACGAGACCGACGAGCAGCGAGAGCGCCAACGAGATGTTTGCAATATTACCGATTAGATCAGCGCTCATCAGCAGCCCTCAACGAGTCCAAGGATGGATGGGAGGAGTGCCAACGTGAGCGCGTCCGCCCGAGTCACTCGAGCGGACGCACACACAACCGTCGCGATGATGGATCGCTCGCGGCGCAACGCGGGCTACTTCCCCATCGTCTTCTTCATGCTCGGGTCGTCCGCGGGATTCACATAGGTGAGCGCGAACGGTCCCATGCCGTGCACCTGCACGACACACGCCGTCTTGGCCATGGCGTAGTGATGCATCTGCGCCGGGAGCAGACCGAAGCCTCCCGCCGGAAGCGACTTCAATGTGGCCTCGTCGAACTTGTCTCCACTGCCGAGCGAAAACGTGCCCGAAATGACGGTGACGTTCTCATCGGTGGGATGGAAGTGCGGCATGATCTTATAGCCAGCGGGCATTTTGAGCCGGACGGTGTAGAGCCCCGCCTTGCTCGGATCACCCGAGACGAGCGCCATCTGCGCAGTCTGCTCGAATACCGGCGGCGGTGGTCCCCACTTGAGATCGGTGGGAGTCGTCGCCACCATGTTTGATGAACCCATGCCCGTTGCGGGCGGTGTCGTTCCAGTCTGCGCGATCGCCAGCCCGGCGGCGGCGATCAGAAGCGCAGCGGTGGTGCAAAGAAGAACTTTTCGCATTAACAGCCTCCTTGGTTAGGCACCTGTGCGGGAGCATACTACAGAATGGCGCGCGAGTTCCCACTTGGGATTTTTGGGGCGCCGGGACGGCTACTCCTCGTAGTCCTTGAGTGCCGGGGCGGCCGGCAGCTTGCTTTCGTCTTCAACCCGAACGGCGTGCACGTCCCGCCCTTTTTCCTGGCTGGGCAGTACCGTGAGATCGCCGCGCAGCGAATCTCCGTCCACCACGAATGACCACACACCATGCGTGTTGCCCTTGGTGAATTCGCAGCGCAGACCGCGCAGCTGGTCGTCGTACTGGAACATCAGGGCACCCATGGGCAAGCGCTTGCCCTCGATGATCTTGTCGGCGAGCAATCGCATCTGCCACGGCGCGCCCGTGAACGGCACAAAGCGATACACGACGGTCTCGTCCTTGCACGCGGGACGGTTCGTCCCGACACATATCGATTTCCCCGTCCAGGCACCGCGGAACTTTGCCACCGCTTTTTCCGCCGCGGCCGGATCCGCGGGCTTGGTATCCGCGAGTACGAGCTGCGCCGCGATGGCGGCGGCGATGAGTGCGATAGCAAGCATGAATCGTGTGCGCATGTTTATCCCCCCGGGAACGGGTCACTACAACGATGCCCTCATGATTTGAAGTATACCGCTTCGAACAGCGCCAGCGACGCCCCGGTTTCGTCCATGAGCTCGAGCGTGTTGCCGATCACGTGGTAGTGCCGCGTTTTCGAAAGCACGTCGATGAGCCCCTTCTCCATGGCGTCCAGCTCCGGCGCGCATGCCATGAGCGTCGCCGGGCCGCGCGTGAAGGTGAGGCTCTCGGAGCTCACGGCATAGCTCCCGGCCACCTGGTTGCACCCTGCCGTGGCGGCATACGTGGCACCCCTGCCGTCGTCGCGGAGAAGCATGTGCGGCTCGCGTCCGGTTTGCGGCGGTCGCACCGTTTCGTGGCCGAGCCTGTCGAGACGCCAGTACGTGTTGACAAGCGGCGCATCGGAAAGCGAGCGCTCGCAGCTCTCGCCGGGCCAGATGTTGATGAAGCGCCGCACGACGACGGTGCTTCCGTGCAGCGTTGCCTCCATCGTGGCGTACGCGCTGTCCACATCGGCCGATGCGATCATCGCCTGCCGCACGGCCGTGACGTCACCTTCGTCGGACGCAATATATGAGCGTCCGGTGAGACATTCGCGAAAGCGCAGAGCGGCGCCGTCACGCACGATCACGCCGCGCACCGGAAGGGCTACGTCGGTCGCATCCAGGCGGCCGTTGCTCTTGATCGTGTAGTTGAGGTTTGACTGGATGTGATGGCCCTTCTCATCGAGCAGACGCAGCGCTTTGGGATGCGCCGCCTCGAACTGGGCCACCATGTTGCCCGCCGTCTCGAGAATGAGCACCTTGCGACCGCTGTCGAGGCTCCAGCGCCCGATGTCGTATTGAACATGCTTCCGGCCCATCCACTCGCGCTCGAGATGGAACGCGTGGCCGGGCCAGAGATCGAGGTGGTAGCGAATCCCTTCGCAATCCGCGCACGGCAGCACGCCGGTGAATGTACCGGGCGTGGCGAGCGTGGATGCTTCCTTTTGCCTGGGAATGCCGCCCGCACCGCAGCCCGTGATCGCCAGAAGAGCCAATGCCATCGCGAAGCGCTTCATCTCATTAAGATACTGCTCGAGGTCAACGAACCGCTGGAGTGATCGCCTCGGGAGAATTCCCGATGCGAGCATTTTCAGTCCGCGAGCGGCAGACCATCGAACATAGCTTGGACGTCGGCTCCATCTGAGAATTTGTTACCGTCCTGAAGAAAGAACCATCCCGCGCGTCCATCTTCCGAGCGGATATGACACCACATGACGTCGTCGGTGAGATCGATGGTTGCTCTTGTCCCCGGGGCGAGGGAGGCATAGCGGGAAAATGGAGAAACCGGCGTTTGGGATAGCGCCAGCTCCCTTTTCAGTGTGACCTCAACCTTCATCGGCTTGAACGCGAGCGGGACCTCCACAAACGCGCCCCCGGCAGCGTTCCAGCGATAGCCAGTCGGAAAGAACCAGTCGCAGAGAATACGGCCGCGACATCGCGTCTGAATCGTACCGCTTCCGTCGATAGTGGGATGCCCGTCAGGAACATGACCAACCAATTTCATGTCCTTCCCATCAAATCTGATCAGCAGCACGCTCTCGATATCCATTCCAGACTGGGGAATCACAATTTCGCGCCAACGATCGGTGCTATCCACATCGACAATCGCTGCTTCCCCCTTCCAGCCCTCGCA
>DATEHD010000346.1:0-7515 GCA_035279765.1 Candidatus Krumholzibacteriia bacterium
GCGTCACCATGTCCGTGCAGAACTCGCTCGTCAACGCACCCATCCTTCACTGGGGAAACGAAGACATCCGGCGTAAGTTCCTCCCCCGGCTTGCCACCGGCGAGCACCTCGGCGCGTATGCGCTCTCCGAGCCGGGCTCGGGCAGCGACGCCGCCGGCCTTGTCACCTCCGCCGTGAAAGACGGCAACGATTACATCCTCAACGGCACCAAGAACTTCATCACCACCGGCGCCGAGGCCGACGTCGTCCTCGTGCTCGCGCGTACGGACACCTCCCACAAGACGCGCGGCATCACGGCCTTCGTCATTGAAACCGGATCCAGGGGCTTCACGGTCGGGAAAAAAGAAGACAAGCTGGGCCTGCGCGCGTCGAGCACCGTGCAGCTGATTCTCGAGGACTTGCGCGTGCCTGCCTCGCACGTGCTGGGCGAAATCGGCAGCGGCTTCAAGATTGCCATGCACACGCTCGATGGCGGCCGGATCGGTATTGCCGCGCAGAGCGTCGGCATTGCACAGGCCTGCCTCGAAGCATCGATCAAATATGCCGGCGAACGCGAAGCGTTCGACCAGCCCATCGGAAAATTCCAGGCCATCCAGTTCAAGATCGCCAACATGGCGACCCGCGTCGAAGCAGCGCGGCTGCTCGTCTACAACGCGGCGCGACTCAAGGACGAGGGCAAGCCGCACGGCATGGAAGCAGCGATGGCCAAGCTGTTTGGTTCCGAAACCGCCAACGACGCCGCGCGCGATGCGGTCCAGATCCACGGCGGCGCGGGGTACCTGGAGGATTTCCCGGTCGAGCGCTTCTTTCGCGATGCGCGCATCACCGAGATCTACGAAGGCACCAGCGAGATCCAGCGCATCGTCATCGCGCGCCACGTCCTGAAGAATCTGCTGTAACCGTCGCGCGGCCGCGAGAGCAGCGCCGCCCACGGTCCCAAGGAGGCCAATCTTGAAAATCGTGGTACTGGTCAAGAGCGTTCCCGACACCGAGTCGAAGATCAAGATCGCCGGCGACGGCATGTCGATCGATCCGGCCGGGATCAAGTTCGTGCTCAATCCCTACGACGAGTTCGCTGTCGAAGAAGGACTGCGCATTCGCGAGCGCCTGAAGGACGACACTACCGTGGTCGTGGTCTCGATGGGACCCGATCGCGTGGTGGATGTGCTGCGCACCGCGCTGGCCATGGGCGCGGACGATGCCGTGCACGTGAGCGATCCCGCCTTCGAGGGCGGCGATGCCAGCGCCAACGCGCGCGTGCTCGCCGAAGCGGTACGACTGCTCGGCGCCGATCTTATCCTCGGCGGCAAACAGGGAATCGACGACGACCTCTCCTACACGTGCGCCGCGGTCGCCGAGCATCTCGGCATCCCGCAGGCCCTGATCGTCACCGAGCTCACCCTCGCCGACGATAAGAAGAGCGTCACCGCGCGGCGTCGCGTCGAAGGCGCGGACGAAATCGTCGCGATGACATTGCCCGCGGTGGTGACGTGCGAGAAGGGGCTCAACGAGCCGCGCTACGCGTCGCTCCCCGGCATCATGAAGGCGAAGAAAAAAGAGATCCGCAAGATCGCCCTCGCCGACCTGCCGCTCAAGCCCGAGCAGGTGGGTGCGAAGGGGAGCCTCTCGAAAACAATCAAGTATCACAGCCTGCCCGAGCGTCCGCCGGTCAAGATGATCGCGGGCGACGCTGCCACGCAGGCACGTGAGCTCGTGCGCCTGTTGCGCGAAGAAGCCAAGGTCATCTAGCCGCGCGTGCGGCGTTGGCCGCACAACGAAAGGATCGAGAGGACGATGGCAAAAGGAATTCTGATTTTCGGCGAAGTTCGCGGGGGGCGCTTGAAGCCCATCACGCGCGAGCTCATCACGGCCGCCAATCAGCTCTCACAGGCGGGCGGCGGTCCGGTCGCGCTGGCGCTTGTCGGCGAAGGCGTCGATGCGGCGCTGGGCGAAGCGAAGGCGCTCCCGGTCTCCCGGGTGTACGCGGCGAAGCACGCGCTCCTCGCGCACTATTCCTCGCAGGGTTATGCGGCGGCGCTGGCGGAGGTCGTCAAGGCGGCCGACGCGGGCGTGGTGCTTTTCGGCGCCACGACGGAAGGCCGCGATCTCTCCGCCCGCACGGCGGCGCGCTGTGGCGCGGCCCTCTTTGCCGATTGCACCGAACTGTCGTTTCAGAACGGGGCGCTGCGCGTGAAGCGCCCCGTGTATTCCGGCAAGGTATACGCCGAGCTGGAATCGACGGCGCCGCTCGCATTCGCTTCGATTCGTCCCAACGTGTTCGTGCCGGCGACGGGGTCGGGAAGCGCGGAGGCCACCGACGTGCCGGTCCAGATCGACGAGAGCATGGTGCGCGGCCACGTGAAGGAAGTGCTGCAGACGGCGACGGGCGCCAAAGACCTCACGGAGGCGGAGATCATTGTTTCGGGGGGACGTTCATTGAAGAGTTCAGAGAACTTTTCGATTTTGGAGGATCTCGCCAGGACATTGCACGCGACCGTGGGAGCATCCCGTGCTGCTGTTGATGCGGGCTATCGCCCGCATTCCTACCAGGTCGGCCAGACCGGCAAGGTGGTCAATCCGAAGCTCTACATCGCCGTCGGCATCTCCGGTGCCATCCAGCACCTGGTGGGGATGCGCACGTCGAAGGTGATCGTCGCCATCAACAAGGATGAAAATGCGCCCATCTTCCAGAAGGCCGACTACGGAATCGTGGGTGATCTGTTCGACGTGGTGCCGAAAGTGAACGAGGAGTTCAAGAAACTGCTCGGTTCATAGCAGAGGCTCGCAAACTCGAGTGAAACGCACGGGTGGAATCCGTGCGAGAAATATAAATGAAAAAAGAGCACGGTCATGTGACCGTGCTCTTTTTCTTGCGTCGAAGTTCTTCCCGTGCGGAGAACGTCTGAGACGCGCGGGGTGTAGCCCGCGCGAGAAATACAATGACTACCGAATGACCACGAACTTTCCAATCTTGCGCTTGAACGCCTCGTTGGTGTCCGTCTCCACCGAGTAGATGTAGACACCGCTGGTGACGTCCTGGCCGTTGCGGCTGACAAGATCCCACTTCATGGTGCCGACGCCGGAGCGGCCGTCGAACTCGATCTCCTTCACGAGATCACCGGCCAGCGTGTAGATGCGGATCGTGCCCTTGTCGGCGGGCAGATTCCGGAACTCCACTTTGATGCCCGTGGGATCCTCGTTGTTGGGCGAGAGCGTCCACGGCTGCATGGATTCCTTGGTGGCCGGGTTGGGCACCACGTACACGTTCTCTTCCTTGTACTGGTAGTCGAGCTGCGAGGGCGTCTCCGGCTCGACGAACGCGAAGTTGGACGAGGGGTCGCCCACCTTGCCTTCCGAGAAGGCGCCTGTCGTTCCATCGACATCGTGATCGCTCGCCGTCACCGCGTAGAAGTACGGCCGGCCACGGTGGATCGACCTGTCGATGTAGCGGTAGTACTGCCGCCCGTCTTCCAGTCCGAGCTCGTACGAGGCCAGGGCGGTGAGCGTATCGCACACGGCCTTGGTGACGCCCTGCGGGCACGGAGGAGCCTGGCCCGGGTACTCGGTCAGGAACTGCTTGATCGAGCGCACCATGTCCGCCTTGGTCGACGGGCTCAGGATGTGAGCGAGCGGCTCGTAACGATACTTGTCGAGACCGGTGTCCTCACCGAAGCCGTTGCGAAGGTCAGCCTGGAAGATGAGCTTCCACAGAGCGCTCCCCGGACCGTTCAGAATCGACGAGCCCTCGGGGCGTCCCCAGTTGTCGGCGCGGAACACGCGGTAGCCTTCGAAGTCGAAGATCTGCGTCTTCACATCGCGCTGGGTCTCGCTGAAGTTGTCCCAGTACACGGCCACACCGTCGCGGTTGGCGGGGTCGAGACGCACTGCCGGCGGTGGCGGTGCCGTGCCGACGATCCAGAAGATCTGCTTTTCCTGGCCGTTGATTCCGGTCATGAACTTGGCGCTGTCCGCGTCCTGGTAGCCGCAGGCCTCGCGGAACGTGCGCTCGCTGCCGCAGTCATTGTTGATGAAAACTGTCTGGCCGCGGTTGACGTTGATCGGAAGCTGGCCCGTGAATTTGCACGAGTCGATGTAGATTCCGTCCGCCGGGCCATCCACACGCGTCTCGCGGCCGGCAATACCGGTGTCCTTGTTGTGGTCAATATTGAACCAGGCGCCCTCGAACGTGAGCTGCGCGGCGGAGGCGTTTTCCTCGAGGCCGTCGATGCCTTCGCCGATGGCGAACGCGGTCTGGAACACGAGCGTGCTGCCGGGCTGGAGCTCGGCGAACGGGCCGGCGGCCATCATCATGCGATAGTCGCGCGGAATCGTTGCGTTGCGGTCCTTGGTCTTCGACGAGAGCAGCTCGTAGCGCTCGAAGTCATTGGTCGGGTCGCCGCCGTCTTCGAACGACTGGCTGCCCGAGAAGTTGGCGTACGTCGCCACACCGACGCGCCGCGGCGCAAAGTCGCCGTTGGGGTCGGTGGTATGGCCGAGGAAGAGCACGCCGAGGTAACCCAGCGTGCGGCCTTCGTCGCCGTCCACGTCGTAGACATACGCGATGTCCATCGACACCGGGCCCAGGTCCGTGCACTTAACAGGCACGGATTCGAAGCCGGTACCGTCGTCTTCCCAGTAGTTTTCGCGATCACGCGGGCCGGCGTCACCATCGGCGAAGAAGCCGATGAAGAGGTCGGTCAGCACGTCATTGCCAGTGTTGGTGATGTGAAACTCCGCGCCGACGAAATCGTCGAAGCGGTCTTCCTCCCACTGGTAGCTCTCCTGGCGTACGTGCAGGTGGAGCGGGTTGTGCTGCGGATAGATTTGCGTCGCCGCGGGCTCGTAGTCGGTGTACTGGCACGAGAACATCTGCTTGGACACGGCGGCGAAGTCCTCGTCGATCTTGCCGTCGCCGTCGTCGTCGTAGCCGTTGAGCCAGTCTTCGTCGATCTTGCCGTCGCGATCATCGTCGGCCGACGTGGACGGCTGGCGGTTGCCGCCGCGCGAGCCTTCTGACGCGCGATACATGATGTCACGCGGGTCCTGTGAGGGACGAAACTCAAATGAATAGGCCGAGGTGGAGACAGCCGGCACACCGGACTTGAGTGCACCCACCCACAGACCGGCGACGAACAGGTATTCGACGCCGCTGCCGGCAGGCCACTGCGCCGACGGAGCTTCCGAGAACGTCAGCCCCGCGCCCGGCCATGAGCCGAACTGGCCCCAGTTGCCCACATGCATCTGGAGCTCGCCTACGTTATGAACGTTGCTGCCATCCAGGACGAAAATTCGCTGGGGTCCTGTCTGGCCTTTCTTGATCTCTTCGGGCGGTACTGCAACCCGGGCGGTGAGGAGCGAGGGAGCGAGTGACCCACAGAGGAACACTGCGAGGGACAACAGGTTACGCTTTCTCATTCCAGTGCCCTTCCTTAGGGAACGTCACCATGAAAATTGGAAACCGGGCTGATGGGCTTCGCCGTACCCAGTGAGTCGAGTGGTGGGATCGACCAAAATAACCATGTTCAGGCCCATACTGTCAAGCGGTTTGTCCGCACGGCAAGGAAGGGTAACAGAAAGCCGTTCAGGCGTATAGCCTGTTCAGGCGGGCGCTAGCCCGGGCCGCCATCGCCGGCGGCGCGAAGCAGTTCGAGGGTGCTTCGGCCGCCGGGGCCTGCGGCGGGGCTTTAGCGAGGGGTTAACGCGAGCAATGCAATGCTACCGGATCACGACGAACTTTCCGATCTTGCGCTTGAACGCGTTGTTCGTGTCGGTCTCCACCGAATAGATGTAGATCCCGCTGGTCACGTCCTGGCCATTGCGGCTGACGAGGTCCCACTTCATGGTGCCAATGCCTGTGCGTCCGTCGAACGGAATGTCCTTCACGAGATCACCGGCCAGCGTGTAGATGCGGATCGTGCCCTTGTCGGCGGGAAGATTCCGGAACTCCACTTTGATCCCGGTCGGATCCTCGTTGTTGGGTGAGAGCGTCCACGGCTGCATCGATTCCCTGGTGGCCGGGTTGGGGACCACGTAGACCTCGTCTGCGTTGTACTGGTAGTCCTTCTGCGACGGGCTGTCGGGCGAAACAAACTGGAAGTTGGATGACGGCTCGCCGGAGAGACCTTGAGAAAGCGCGCCGGTGGTGTTATCCACGGAATGATCGAACGCGGTGACCGCGTAGAAGTACGGCCGGCCGCGGTGAATCGATCTGTCGATGTAGCGGTAGTACTGACGGCCCTCCTGCAGCTTCAGGTCCCACGCCGCCAGCGCGGTGAGCGTGTCGCACACGGCCTGCGTGACACCCTGCGGACACGGCGGCTTCTGTCCCGGATATTCGACGAGAAATGATTTGATCGACCGGATCATGTCGTCTTTGACCGACGCCGAGAGAATGTGTGTCAGCGGTTCATAGCGGTACCTGTCGAGCCCGGTGTCTTCTCCAAACCCGTTGCGAATGTCGGCCTGGAAGATGAGCTTCCACAGATCGCTTGACGGACCGTTGAGCGCCGAGGAGCCCTCCGGACGTGCCCAGTCGTCCGCGCGCGACACGCGGTAACCTTCGAAATCGAAGATCTGCGTCTTCACGTCCGGTTGCGTCTCGCTGAAGTTGTCCCAGTAGAGGGCCACGCCGTCGTGGGCCGCCGGATCCACGCGCATGCTCGGCGGCGGCGGAGCCGTGCCCACGATCCAGAATATCTGCGTCTCCTGCCCGTTGATTCCGGTCATGAACTTGGCGCTGTCCGCGTCCTGGTAGCCGCAGGCCTCACGGAACGTGCGTTCGTCTCCGCAGTCGTTGTTGATGTAGAGCGTCTTGCCGCGCGGGATGTTCACCGGCAGCTGCCCCGGAAATTTGCACGAGTCGACATAGATGCCGTCGGCCGGCCCGTCGACGCGGGTCTCGCGGCCCCCATACCCCGACGGCACCGGGGAGTTTCCCACCAGGTCGAACCACGCGCCGTTGAAGGTGAGCTGCGCGGACGATGCGTTGTCGAGCAGGCCGTCGATCCCGGCGCCAATTGCAAATGCCGTCTGGAAGACAAGCGTGCTGCCGGGATCCAGCTCCGCGAAAGCCCCCGCGGCCATCATCATGCGGTAGTCGCGTGGAATGGTGGCGGTGCGGTCCTTGGTTTTGGATGACAGGAGCTCGTAGCGCTCGAAGTCGTTGGTGGGATCACCGCCGTCTTCGAACGACTGGCTGCCCGAGAAGTTCGCGTACGTCGACACACCCACGCGCCGCGGCGCAAATTCGCCGTTGGGGTCGGTGGTGTGGCCGAGGAAGAGCACGCCGAGGTAGCCGGGCGTGCGGCCGTCGTCACCATCGACGTCGTACGCGTACGCAATGTCCATCGACACGGGGCCCAGATCGGTGCACTTCACAGGCACGCTGATAAAGCCGGTGCCGTCGTCTTCCCAGTAGTTCTCGCGATCACGCGGACCGCAGTCGGGATCGGCGAAGAAACCGATGAAAAGATCCGTCAGCACATCGTTGCCGATGTTCTTGATCCAGAACTGCAC
>DATEHD010000347.1:0-3304 GCA_035279765.1 Candidatus Krumholzibacteriia bacterium
CGCGAATTGGCAATGGCGACGGCCACGTGCTCACCCAGCGCATTCAAGAGCACGAGATCATCCTGCGTGAACGCTTCCTCGTCGCGGCGGTTCACCACTTCGAGGATGCCGCGCACGAGGCCGCGGCGCACCAGCGGAATCGCGATCAGCGAGTGCACCTTGATACCGAGCTTCTTCGCAATGATGGGCGAGAGATCGCTTTCGCGAACATTGTCGACAATGAGCGGCTCGCGCTTGTCCCACACGTGGCCCAGGATTCCCTGCCCGCGTACGATGGGCGTTCCGCGCACGTCAGCATCGGCCACGCCGATCGCGCGGTCGAACACCATGCGGTCGCGGGTGTCGAGCGACGCCAGCAGCACGTACTCGGCGCGCGCGGCCGTCTTCACGATCTTCAAGAGGCCCTTCAACAGCTCGCCGAACTCAACGTTGGTGTTGAGGGTCCGGCTGGCGGCGACGAGCAGCTCGACCTCGCGCGCTTTTTTCAGCAGCAACTGTCTTTCCTGGGTCAAATCGGGCTCCGGAATAAGATGAAGCAGGCTCATGCTCCTATAGTAGAAGCACGAGGTCAAGAACCGACTAAGAGCGAATTAAACTTGCGGAACGGCATTGCGAACCTTGGCCGCAATGTCGAAGAACGCGCGCGCCACGGGCGATTTTGGATCGCTCAGAACGATGGGCCGGCCTTCGTCGCCCACCTTGCGCAGCGTCGGATCGAGCGGAAGCTCGCCCAGGAATTCCACGCCCAGGCGCTGGCTGATTTCGCGTCCGCCGCCGTGGGCAAAAATGTCCGTGCGCTCACCGCAGTGCGGACACGTGAAGTGCGTCATGTTCTCGATGATGCCGAGCACGGGCGCGTGCACACTGCGGTACATCTCGAGACCTTTTTCGGCATCGACCAGCGACAGCTCCGACGGCGTGGTCACGATGATGGCGCCGGTGAGCGGCACGGTCTGTACCAGCGTGAGCTGTGCGTCGCCGGTGCCGGGAGGCATGTCGATCATCAGGTAGTCGAGCTCGCCCCAGTCGACATCGGTGAGAAACTTCTTCACCACGCCCATCACGATGGGACCGCGCCAGATGACGGGCTGGCCGCGCTCGGTCAGAAAGCCGAGCGACATCAGCTTGAGCCCGTCTTTCTCGACGGGAGCGATTTCCTTGTTGGTGCCGGCCTGCGGACGCGTGTCGCCGGTTCCCATGAGGACATGGATACTCGGGCCGTACACATCGGCATCCATGAGACCGACGCGCGCGCCTTCCGCCGCGAGTGCCAGTGCCAGATTCACGCAGATGGTGGACTTGCCCACCCCGCCCTTGGCGGACGACACCGCAATGATGCTGCGCACGCCTTCAATCGGCGCCTGTCCTTCGAACGGATCCGCTCCGCGACCGCCACGAACCGGACCGGGCCCGGTGTTGGGCTGCTGCGGACCGCGCGCATTGAGCGAGGGCTTGGCACCCTTGGTCATGATGATGACTTCGCGCACGCCGCCGAGTTTCTTGATCTCCTCGCGCGCGTCGGATTCGACGCGCTGTTTGACAAGTGCGTCGTCGATGGGGAGGTTCAGCGAAAGCATCACGACGCCGTCGCGAATCGTCACCTTTTCGATGCGCTTCTGCGAAACGATGCTGCCGACGCCGTAGACGTCGGCGACGTTATCGAGTGCCGTCTGGATGGATGTTTCGTTGAGCATGATGGCGCGGTGAAGCCGCGCTGCTGCGGTCCGCGAGCCATCAATATAGTCCCTAAGTAGAGTGCTGGCAAACACTCCCTGCGGGACGCGCGATCCGCCCGGGCTCCGCCGGATGCCTCAACGTACGTTGACGCATCGACTCCGCTTCCGGTACGCTTGATGGGTCGCACCCGGGAGGCGATTATGAAAAACAAGACCAGGCGCCGTCTGGGTTTCACGTTCATGGTCCTCGCGGTAATTGTTGCCGCCCTCAACCTGGAATGGACAACCAATGTTGCCATGACCGGCGTGCCCGTGGTCTTCCTGGTCACCGGCGCGGTCATGCTGCGCAAAACCCGCGCGAGTGCCGAGGACGACGCCCTCCGAACCCGGCGCCGCAGCAGCTCGCGAGGATCCAGCTCGAAGTCAGCGTCCCAGTAGTTCCCAATCGTTCCCGGTAGTTTCGTGGAAAACACGACCCCACGGTCCCCATCGCTTACCCGTTACGCGTGGCTCTCGATCGGCGCCGCGCTCATCACCATCGCGCTCAAGGCGGCCGCATGGCACCTCACCGGCTCGGTCGGCCTCCTGTCCGACGCGATGGAGTCCGTCGTCAACCTGATCGGAGCCGTGATGGCGCTGGCCATGCTCACCGTCGCCGCACGCCCCGCCGACGAGACGCACGCCTACGGCCACTACAAAGCGGAATATTTTTCGAGCGGCATGGAAGGCGCGATGATTCTGATCGCGGCGGCGAGCATCGGCTTTGCGGCCGTGAAGCGATTGCTGCATCCCGCGCCGCTGGAGAATGTCGGGCTGGGCGTGGTGGTTTCCGTGGTGGCGGCGCTCGTCAATCTGCTCGTGGCGCTGGTGCTGCGCCGTGCCGGACGCGTGCACGAATCAGTCACTCTGGAAGCGGACTCCCATCACCTGCTCGCCGACGTCATTACGACGGCGGGCGTCGTGCTCGGCATCGGGCTCGTGATAATCACGAAGTGGCAGCGCCTCGATCCCATCATCGGTCTGGCGGTGGCGCTGGTGATCGTGCTGACCGGCGTGCGCATCGTGCGGAAATCGGTTTACGGGCTCATGGATACCGCGCTGCCCCCTTCAGAGCTGGCGGCACTGCGCGCGGTGTTCGAGCGCTACATCGGCGAAGAAGGCGTCGACTTTCACGCGCTGCGCACCCGGCAATCCGGGGCGCGGCGGTTCGTTTCCGTGCACGTGCTGGTGCCGGGTGAGTGGACGGTGCACCGCGGCCACGAGCTCCTCGAACATATCGAGGCCGACGTGCGCGACAGCCTTCCCAACGTCACCATCCTCACCCACCTCGAGTCCCGCGATGATCCGTCGTCCTACGAGGATGTCGCGTTGGAACGGGAACGAGTCGCGGAACGGCGCGTGCGCGAGAGACGGCAGGATGGCTAGCTAGCAGGTCAGGAGAAGATCGCGGAAGAGCTCCTGCGTGAGCACTTCCTGCGAATACATGACGAACACGGCGGCCAGCGCCGCTTGCATAGTACGGATGACGCGTTTCATTTCCTCTACTCACCGCCCCGCATGGCGCGCTTGATCATCGGACCCATTTCCTTCGGCGTGAGAAACTTCAGATCTTCGACGTGCTGATCGTT
>DATEHD010000348.1:0-6788 GCA_035279765.1 Candidatus Krumholzibacteriia bacterium
ATCGGCACCTCGACACGCTTCAGCCGCACGCTCTCGGCGCAGTTGATGTACGTCGCCATTCCGGTGATGAAGCAGGGTACGCTCTCGGGCTTTGTGCGCACATCCGCCACCCTCGAAGCGATCGACGCGCGACGCGCCGACGTGCGCAACGGAATTGCGCTGGCGCTGGTGTTGCCGGTGCTGGCGGCGCTCGTATTCGGATTGTTGGTGGCGCGGAGCTTCACACAGCCGCTCATTGATATGGCGGACGCGGCGCGTGCGGTGGCCTCCGGCGAAGCGGCGCCGCGCCTCCACGTGCAGCGCTCGGATGAGATCGGGCAGCTGGCGGACGCGTTGAACGCCATGACCGAACAGCTCCACGTGCAGATCGACACCATGGCGGCGGACCGCAACAAGACGCTGGCGATCCTGGCCGGTATGGTGGAAGGCGTGGTGGCTGTCGATCGCGAGGAGCGCGTGGTGCACGCCAACGCCGCCGCGCAGGCGATTCTCGGCGTCGATGCCAAGACGGCACTGGGCCGGCGCATCTGGGAAGTGATGCGCGTGGTCGAGGTGAGCGACGCGCTGGGTGAGACCATGCGGCAGAACCGCGTGCGTGTTTCCGAGGTTCGCATTCCGACTCCGCAAAAAGACCAGGTGATCCAGCTCACGGCCACACCGCTGCGCAACGGATCGGACCAGATCGACGGCGCCGTCGTGGTGCTCCACGATGTGAGCGAGCTGCGCCAGCTGGAATCGGTGCGGCGTGATTTTGTCGCCAACATCTCGCACGAGTTGAAAACGCCCCTTACCGCGATTCGCGGCCTGGTGGAAACGCTTATCGACGACCATGCCATGGACCCGGAGACGCACGATCGTTTTATCGAGAAGATTCGCGACCAGTCGTCGCGGCTGGGCAACCTGGTGTCCGATCTGCTCACCCTTTCGCGGCTCGAGTCCGGCCCCGGCGGCCTGCGCTTCGAAGCCATGGATCTGCGCGAGACGGTGGCGGAGTCGTGCCGCACGCAGACGCACGCGGCGGAGACCAAGCGCGTTGATCTTCACGCCACGATGCCCGACCGCCCGGTGACCATCGAGGGCGATTCGGAAGCGATGCGCGAGCTGGTGGACAACCTGGTGAGCAACGCCATCAAGTACACGCCCTCGGGGGGGCGTGTCGATGTGCGGCTCTCGGCCGAGAACGGCAGCGCGGTGCTCGAAGTGGCCGATACGGGCATTGGTATTCCGCCCGAGGAACAGAGCCGCGTGTTCGAGCGCTTCTATCGCGTCGACAAAGCACGTTCGCGGCAGATGGGCGGCACGGGTCTGGGGCTTTCAATTGTGAAACATGTTGCGCTGGCGCACGGCGGCAGTGTATCGCTCAAGAGCGCCTCGGGACGCGGCAGCACATTCCGCGTCCAGCTCGGCCTGAAGCCGGGCGAGGCGCCGCGACGGGAAGGATTCGTAGTCGGAAAATGACGAAGCATCTGCAGATCGATCTCGACGAGCTCTCCAAGGAGCTGCTCACCATGGGTGCCATGGTGGAAGAAGCCACCAACCGCGCCATCAACGCGCTCGTGCGTCGCGACAAGAGTCTTGCGCGCGAAGTCATTGCCGTCGACGACGCCATCAACGATCACGAGAACCGCATCGAGGACCACGCGCTCAAGATGCTGGCGCTGCACCAGCCGGTGGCGGCCGACCTGCGCTTCATCATCACCGTGCTCAAGGTGAACAACGACCTGGAGCGCATCGGCGACCACGCGGTTTCGATCGCGGAGCGCGCCGTGGTGCTCTCGGGACTCGAGGCGGTGCCGCGGCCGGAAGACTTCGATACGCTGGTGAGCACGGTCCAGCGCATGATGAAGGACAGTCTCACCGCGCTCATCGAGCGCGACGCGGACCTGGCACGCGCCGTGTGCGAGATGGACGATGAAGTCGACCGTGTACACAGGCTGATGTATTCCGCCATGCAAACGGTGATGCGCAACGACATCGCGCTGATCGAGTCGGCCGTCAATACCATCTCGGCGACGCGCCACCTGGAGCGTATCGGCGACCTCGCCACCAACATCGCCGAGGACGTGGTGTTCATGGTGGAGGGTGAGATTCTCCGCCACAACTACTAGCTTCTTTTGGGCCGGCCGCGGTGCGCGTGTCCGGCCCAGCGACCGCTCAGTCGGCTTCCTGGCCGCGCCCGCAATCATTGTATAGCGTGCTGGCCAGGTGATCCTCCTTCGCTCCTTCGCGATGGGCTCGTCCACGACAGCACCGCGGCCGGCACCAGAAGCTGCACTTTCCTCTCCGCTGAAGCGGCCCATCCCCGCCCACAAGAGCGGTGGTGCGGATCCCTCGCCGGGCGATGCCCGAACCCCTCGCGTGCCCGTATTTGCGCCGTCTTGGAACCTCTTTTTATATTGCGCGCATGAAACCCGAGTGGCCTTCCCAGTTCCTTGCCGGTGAAGCAGATCCGCTTCACCGCGTGGACGTTACCCCCGATACCTCCGACGCCGACGACCTCGAGCTGCTCGATGCGTACTCCCGTGCCGTGATCGGCGTGGTGGAACGGCTGACGCCGTCGGTGGTGAGCGTACGCGTTACCGCGGAGAACGGACGCGGCGGAGTGGGACAGGGGGCCGGCTCGGGGTTCGTCATCGCGCCCGACGGATTCGTCGTCACCAATCATCACGTGGTGGAAAAGGCGAGCGCGGTCACGGTGGTCTTCACCGATGGACGCGAGCTCTCAGCCCGCGTAGTCGGCATGGATCCGGCAACGGATCTGGCCCTGCTGCGCGTGCCCGAAGGCGGACTGGTTCCTGTGGAAATCGGGCGCTCGGAGCACCTGCGCGCGGGCCAGCTTGTCATCGCGATCGGAAATCCGCTGGGATTTCAGAGCTCGGTATCGACGGGTGTGGTCTCCGCTTTGGGACGCAATCTGCGCGGGCAATCGGGCCGTCTCATCGAGAACATCATTCAGACCGACGTCGCGCTCAATCCCGGCAATTCCGGCGGTCCGCTTGTCGACAGCCGCGGCCGCGTAGTCGGTGTGAACACGGCCATGATTCGCATGGCGCAGGGACTTTGCTTCGCCATTCCATCCGCCACCATGACGTGGGTGGTGGGCGAGCTCATGACGAGCGGGCGCGTGCACCGCGCCGTGCTGGGCATCGTGGGTCAGACACGTCCGGTGAATCGCCGCGTGCAGCGCGAGTTCAACCTGTCGGAAGCAAGCGCCGTCGAAATCGTGACGCTTATGGCGAACGGTCCCGCGCAGCTGGCGGGATTGCGCGAGCGTGACGTGATCGTATCGATGGACGGACAGGGCATTGCCAGCATTGACGACCTGCAACGCATTCTTGCGCGCACCGTGGCCGGAAAACCGGTGACAATCACGGTCATTCGACACGGCGGACATCGGCATGTGATTGAAGTAACCCCGGTCCAGGACTAGTCGCATTTTGCCCGGCGTTGGCCGGGCCCCTCCATCGGCGGTTCGTGCATTTCCGCACAACCTGTTACCACGCAATAGATAAGCTTCAGCGACCGGGTCCCATCCGGGGCATGCTCCTTGCAGCCTTCAACGCGGTCGCCCGCGGCTCGATCGTCCCTATTCGGGGAGAAGCAGGAACATCCATGGCTAAAATCGACGCCTTCCTTCGCATCATGCAGGAAAATGATGCGTCCGACTTGCACATCGGCGCAGGGTTCGAACCCATGCTCCGCATTCACGGCGTTCTCGAAAAAACGAGCCATCGCGTGCTCACCGAGGACGAGGTGAAGGTGCTCGTGTACGAGCTTCTCACCGATGCGCAGATCGGCGAACTGGAGAAGGCGGGAGAGCTCGACTGTGCGTACACACTTCCGGGTGTTGCGCGTTTCCGCATGAACGTGTTCAAGAAATACCCGGGAATCGCCGCCGCGTTCCGAATCATTCCGCACACGATGCCCACGCTGGAAGCGCTTGGGCTGCCCGCTTCCGTGCGCAACATGCTGCATTCGAAGAACGGCCTGATTCTCGTCACGGGTCCGACGGGCTCCGGCAAGTCCACCACGCTCGCGGCGATGGTGAACTATCTGAACGAAAACATGAACTACCACATGATCACGCTCGAAGATCCGCTGGAGTTCATCCACAGCAACAAGAATTCACTTATCAACCAGCGCCAGATCGGCGAGCACAGCCATACGTTTGCGAACGCGCTGCGCGCCGCGCTGCGCGAGGATCCCAACGTCATCCTGGTGGGCGAGATGCGCGATCTGGAGACGATCGCGCTGGCGATCACGGCCGCGGAGCTGGGGCTGCTGGTGCTGGGCACGCTGCACACGAAGTCGGCGTCGCAGACCATCAGCCGCGTCGCGGACGCGTTTCCTGTGGATCAGCAGCCGGCCATCCGTCTCACGATGTCCGAAGTGCTGGTGGGCATCTGCTCGCAACAGCTGCTTCGTCGCGTCGATGGCCACGGACGCGTGGCGGCGCTCGAGGTGATGGTGGGAACGCACGCGGTGCGCAACCTGATCCGCGAAGGCAAGAGCCACCTGGTGAACAACGTGATCATGACGGCCAAGAAAGAGGGCATGCAGCTGCTCGATCAGCACCTGAAGGACCTGGTGGGGCAGAATATTGTGACCGCGGATGAAGCCGCGCGCTACGCCGTCGATGCGTCGGCGATCCTCGCGCTCGGCTCGAGCGCGAAGCCGGCCTCCGCACCCGCTGCACCGCCGCGCAAGCCCGCGCTGGTCGGAGCCGATTCGAAGTGAAGCGACCGGGCAAGCCACGGAGCGCCGAGGCGCCGAGGACGCGAGCGGTGGAAACGCCACGCACGCCCGCGCCGCGTCAACCCGAGCGTTCCATCGAACGGCCTCCGGCACGACGCATCGAGCTGCCGGAAGTGTTCACGCCGGACGATCGCCCGGTGGAAGATGCGGTACTCGAAACCCCTGTCGACGAGCGTTGCGTTCTGCTGGTCACCCAGTCACCCGCGCTCCAGAATTTCCTGGTTCCCATTTTCAGGCGTGAGGGAAGCGCGGCGCTGGTCGCGTCATCGCGCGACGAAGTGGCGCTCGCGCTTTCCGAGCAGCCGGTCAGTCACATTCTCGTGGCGCAGGATCTGGTGGAGTCATTCTCCGCGTGGATCACCGAAGGCGGACTCGCGTCGGCGGGTGCCGAGGTGAGTGTGCTCGGGCCGGTGAGCACGTCGCTCATGGACAATCCGGTTCCGTACTCGAAGATGTTTCGCGCGCTGATGGCGACGGTGCAGATTCTGAGCGACGAGCGTGCGGCGGCGGTGAACGGTTCGGCGCCGTACGCGCTGATTGCGCGCGACATCGCCGAGCTGTGCCACACCTTCGGCCTGCGTCGCGTTGCCGGCGACGGCACGCAGCTGGCAGCCTGGCTCCTGATTCCTCCGGTAGCGGGAACGGCCGCGCCGTTTCGCGACCTCGCGCGCTCGGTGACCACGGCGCGCACGCTCAACTTTCCGTGGCGCATCGACGCCATGCTGGAGCGCATGCGCTCATTCTACGCGGGGCAGAACCATCCGGCCGCGTCCGGCGCGCAGACGGGAGAAATCGACATCGCGGCGCAGATCCTCGCGCTGGCGTGGTATCGACACGCGGTAATTCCCGCCGCGACGGTGGGACCGGTGACGGACGCGGATCACCGCAACAGCAAGGCGAAGTTACGGGCGGTGGCGGGACGTCTGGCGTCAATCGAAGTGGTGGAAGCGTACATCCGTCTGCTCGAGAGCAGTGGACAGGAGGCAGATGCGGCGAAGCGGCAGCTGGTGGTCGCGGTGACGAGCAACGAAGATATGGCGCGCGATCTGTCGGCAAGCTTTGGCCGCCTGGGACTGCGCGTGGTGCACAAGCGCTCGATGGCGGATGCACGGCCGTATTGTGAGCAGCTCCCGCCGTCTGCGGTGATTGTGGACTTCGCCGCGCTGGGCATGGAAGCCGCACGGCTTTCCGTTGTGCTGCGACTGATCCCGGGGCTGCTCATGTATGCCCTCGTCGACGCGGTGGATCCCTCAGTCACGCTGGACTTGATCGATATGGGATTCGATGACGTGCTTCCGCCGCCGCACGACTTTGGAATCATCTCCGCACGCGTGACGCGCTCGGTGCGGCAGGCCAAGCGCAGCACGACGCGCGACTCACACACGGGCTTCCGCGGCACCTTCAGTGCGTTGTCGTTCGTGGACCTGGTGCAGAGCCTGGCGCAGAGCCGGAAATCGGTGCGCGTCGAGCTCTCGCGCACGGATGGCGAAGCGGCGATGGTGCACCTGGACGAGGGTCGTTTGATGCACGCACGCGCGGGTGAGGTGCAGGGTGTGGATGCGGTTTATCACGTGATCACGTGGGGCGACGAGGGAACCTTCATGGTCGTCCCTGTGGAAGCGTTTCCCCCCGCGAATATCACGGATCCGGTGGAGCGCGTGCTCATGGAAGGCTGTCGTCGCTACGACGAGAGTCACGCGCTGAGATAGTTTCTTTCTCTTCCTCTCGTCCGTCACTTCTAGCGTCGACGATCGCCCCGCGAGATTGCTAATGATCTCGCGAACAATTGTTGATACGCACTTTCATCACAAAATATGTTGCAGATATTTGTCTGCGTGATGTTGATCAATTTGCGCACATCACTATATTAATTGTACAGCGCACTCCTCCCGCGCTGGGTTGTTCACGCAATTCCGTCGGAAGTCCATTCGTGAAGCCGAGGCCGTTGCGGCTGAATACCTGCTTGTGCCGAGCTTTCCCAAAGAGTCCGTCAAGACAATGGTGAAGATGGTGCCCACGCCGGCGAAGACCGT
>DATEHD010000349.1:0-19679 GCA_035279765.1 Candidatus Krumholzibacteriia bacterium
CCGAACATTTCGCCATCACGATGTTGCTCGAGTACATGAACGCCTCTTCCATCGTGAGAAAATGATGCGGGTGCGGATCGTTGATGACCGCGAAGCCCAGATCCGCGCGGCCGTTCTCGGCGTCGAACGAATCGGCGGGAGCAATGCGCGTCTTGTCGAGGAGCGCCGCGGCCGTCACCAGCTTGAAGGTGGAGCCCGGCTCGTATACGTGCGACACCGTGTGGAGCGTCCACAACGAATCCGCGTACGCCGAGGTGTCGCGCGTGGGAATCGAAGGCGCTTCAGCGAGCGCCAGCACGTCACCGGTCGCCACTTCCATGATGATGACAGCCCCGCCCTTGGCGCCGAATTCGTCCACGGCGCGGCGCAGCTCGGTCTCGGCGATGTCCTGCACGGTGGCGTCGATGGTGAGATAGACGTGCTTGCCGTCGACGGGCTTCTTGTCGACGTACTCGTAATAGCGGTCGCTGCTGTAGCGGCCGTTGCGCAGAATTGTCGCGCGCCCCGGCGTGCCGCGCAGCTCGTGGTCATACGCCAGCTCGACACCGGAGAGACCCGCGTTCTCACGGCTCACGAATCCGACCACCTTGCTGCCCACCGCATCGTACGGATAGATGCGGTTGGCGTCGGCCTCGACCACGATGCCGTCAATGTGCGAGAGCTCGCGCTGCGTCTCATCGGCAAGCATGGCGTCGTGCTTCACGTACACGTACGGGCGCGAACCGCGCATGGCGGCGCGCACCGTGTAGGGCGACACACCGGCTTCCTTGGAAAGCGCCTGCACGATGGGACGCAGGTCCTTGATGCGGCGCGGCTGCACGGCGACGGAGCAGCGGCGCAGATTCATCGCGAGCGGACGGCCGTCGCGGTCGAAGATCCCGCCGCGCGCCGCCTGGATCTCGCGCGGCGCCACGTGCTGCTTGTCCGCGACGGCGGCGTAGGCGTCGTGACGGATGTACTGAACCTGGAACAACCGCATCCACAGAGCCAGAATGGCGAACCCGAACAGCCCACCCACAACACACATCCGCCGCTTCTGGTCCCGTGCTGTCATTGCCGCATCACCTGGGTTAGACCGTTGATGTCGGAGCCGAGCACGCGATCGATATGCACGGTTTCGGCGGGCGGATCTTCGGGCAGCGTGGCGCCGTCGATGGCGATGCGCACCACGTCGGCGGTTGTCGATTCGACAAGGCCGAGATTTCCTTCGCACGCGCGCGAGACGCGCGACTTGGATGTCATGGTGGCGTAACGCGCGGTGAGAACCCCGATGCGCTCGCGTGCCACTGTCTCCTGGCGCTTGCGCGCCGACACCTGCTCCATCAGCGAGTTGGTGTAGACCTGCGCGGAGACGTACGCGAGCAGAAAGCCCGCCACGACGAGGTAACCGGCGACCATCATGGGCACGCCCAGCTTCCCTCCCAGCGCCGCGAAGAACAGCTGGGTTGCCACGGCCAGTGACTTACGCTGCATCGTCCACCACCTTTTCCGCAGCACGCAGATGCGCGCTGCGCGAGCGCGGATTGCGCGCAATCTCCTGGTCGCGCGGGCCCTGCGCCCGGCGCGTCAGCATCCGGATCTGCGGCGTGCGTCCGCACACGCACACGGGAACCTCGGGCGGACAGACGCAGGCGGCGCTCGCATCGCGCATGAACTGCTTCACCATGCGGTCCTCGAGCGAGTGATAGCTGATGATCACGAGGCGGCCACCGGGATTGAGTCTGCCGAGCACACCATCGAGAAAGCGGCGCAGATGGGAGAGCTCGTCGTTGACCGCGATGCGCAGCGACTGGAACACGCGCGAGAGCTCGGCCGGAGCGGCCCCGCGACCGATGGCTCCCTCGACCGCCGCGCGCAGGTCGCCGGTGGTCGCCAGGCGGCCTTCATCACGGGCGCGCAGAATGGCGCGGGCCACGCGACGCGGCTGGCGCACTTCGCCCAGCTCGCGCAGCCACCCGGTCAGCGCGTCGAGATCCGTGCGCGCGATGAGCTGGGCGGCGGTTTCGCCCGCACCGCTCATGCGCATGTCGAGAGGACCGCTGTGCGCATGCGCAAAGCCGCGCTCGCGCTCGTCGATCTGCGCGCTCGAGATCCCGAGATCGAGCAGCACGCCGTCGGCATTGACGCCGTCCGGCAGCACGGCAGCCAGATCGGAATAGACGCCCTGCACCAGGCGCACACGATTACCGAATGCAGCGAGCCGCTCCGTCGAGGCCGCAATGGCCGCCGGATCGCGGTCGATGCCGATGAGAGAAATGTCGGGCTGCGCGCCAAGGATCGCTTCGGCGTGCCCGCCGAAGCCGAGGGTGCCGTCCACGATCAGGCGCGAGTGCTCGTGCAGGAGGTACTGCAGCACCTCCGCGACCATGACGGGCACATGGCGTTCCCGGCTCATGCGGTCCTGCCGGTCGTGCGCGAGAGCCGCCGGCGCATGTGATGAGACGAAGACATTCATCAAAAGAACGAGTTGTTGATGTTCTTGAACGCGCTCGCCATCTCGGCGTAACGGCGCTCGATGTGTTTGGGATTCCAGACCTCGACGCACTTGCTGACGTCGATGACCACGACCGACGCGCCGAGCGCGCACTGGTCACGAAGACTCTTGGGAAGAATGATCCGGCCCTGGGCGTCGGCGATGACTGTCTCGCGGTGGAGCTGGACGAAACGTACGAAGTCGCGCTTCACGTCGCCCGGTGCCTGGGCGAGGAAGCGCTGCTCATACTCCTCCCACTGCGCGGAGGTGCGCACTTCGAGGTACGGAGGCTCTTCGATGTTGGGGAGCAGGTGCAGGCGGTCCCCCTTCTTGAGCTTGAGCTGGTCGCGAACCTGCCGCGACAGCTGCAAACGCCCCTTGGGGTCGATGCCGTGCAAGTGCTTCTCGCCGAAGGTACCCTGCATTGGCCTGGGCCTAACTTGTTGAGATTTCTACAGTTTATCCCCGAGATAGGGATAGTGCACCACTTAAGGCGGCAGTTTAGGGACTTTTAGGGATAGGCGTCAAGCAGAAATCGTACCCTAGGGAGCGCGGATCTCAATCCCCCTTGCTTGGCGGTCGCATGTCCCTCTGCAGCGACTCACTTGTCCAGTAGCGGTGACGCGAAGCGTCAGCGCTACCGGATCAGGAGCGCGTATCAATCTCCATATTGAGATCCGCGCGAGCTGCAGGAGCAAAGAGGGACGTGCGACCGCGGAACAAACATGAGACGCAGGATATGACTGAGCGGGCGATGCCCGCCCCCGAGCGAAGAGGCTACTTCACGTCTGCGACGATGCAGACCGTGGCGGCGAGATGACTGACAACAGGAGTGTGCTCGAGAATCCGTTCCGAAACCTTCCAGGCTTCAGCCAGCGCGTCGGGCGTGTTCTTCAGCACAAAGAGAAAGTGCGAAATGTTCGCAACCCGGAAGCCCGCGGCCTCCACCATGCGCGCGATCTCATGATCCGGCAGCGGGTGATGGTAGCGATAGGGATGATAGTCGTCGCGCTCCGTTCCCTGCTCCGGCAGACACATCGACGGCAGCCGCTGGCGCAGCCAGCCGTGTCGCACCGCCACGCGCTTCATGCGCTCCACCACGCTCGCGTGATTCGGCGTCGACAGCACCAGGCGGCCGCGCGCGCCCAGCACGCGCCGGCATTCCGCGAGTGCGCGCGGACGGTCATCGTTGTAGATGTGTTCGAACGTTTCCACCATGGTGATGAAATCGAACGTACCGTCCGCAAACGGAAGGGCGGATGCATCCGCGCCCGCCACGTCGAAGGCCACCGCGTTGTGCTCGGCGATACGCCGGCCCACCTCGAACTGCGCCGGGATCAGGTCCACGCCGGTGGCGCGAAAACCCATGCGCCCCAGCGCCATCACGTTGAATCCCCACGCCGAGCCGATGTCGAGCACACGCGTGCCCCGCGCCGGATCCAGGTGGCGATCCACTTCGAGAAAACGGCGCATCATCATGTGCCGCCGCGCGCTCGGGCCCAGGTACCAGTGACGCAGGAGATCGGGCATCTCGTCGCGCGCGAGATCGGGCGGAATGTTTATCTCGGGAAGGGTCACGGCGTCACCGGTGTGATGTGGTAGAGCGTGTAATAGAACTGGCCGGGTTTGCGAATGCCGAGATTACGCACCGTCGTCATGTACACTTTCTCGAAATGATGACCGTTCACGATTTGTCCGTCGAACCGATTGGCCACGTGCTCACGGTCAACCAGGTAATCCACGTGCGGATAGCCGCGCACGTTGAAATACAACCCGCGCGCCACAATGTCTTCGTAATCGTACTGCGCGCGGAGCTTCCCCGTCTCCGGTTCGACGAGACCGCCCAGATCGAGCACGCGGCATCCCGAATAGAACGCGAGGTATCCGATGTCGGCCGCGGCAACCACGGCGCCGGGTTGGGCGTGATCGTGCAGGTAGCGCGCCAGCCCGACCATGTTCACCTGCAGATCCGAGCTGAAGGCGCGTGAAGGCGGAATCACGACCAGTGCATACACCGCGCCGTTGATGGCCAGCGCCAGCATGAGCGCGCACGACCACGCGAATGCCTGCACGCGCTCCCTCGACGCGAACCACAGCGACTGCAGCGACACCCAGCCGCCCGCGCACACCGCCGGCGTGATCAACAGGAGGTAGCGTGAAAGCACCTGGATGTCGGCGAGCACGTACGCCAGCGGAAGTGCCAGCATCCACAGCGCCGCGAAACGAAACGACGGCGAGAGCACGAACGCGCGCCGTTTCGAAACCAGAAGATCGGCGAGCATCGCGACCAGTGCGACCGCCTGCGAGCTGGCCACGATCTTCGCGGGCACCATCAGCTTCTTCGCAAACAGCACCGGATCGGAGATGAATCCGCCGCTCTTGGCTCCCGCGGTGTTGGGAAGAAAGCTGCCGATGTGCCACTTCGCAAACGCGAGCCACGGCCCCACCAGCAGCAACGTGAAAAGAGCGGCGGTGAACACCACGCGCGCGGATGGCCGCGGGCGCCGCGTGAGCGCACCCGCCATGTACACAGGCAGCGCGAGGTAGAGCTCGGGCCGCACCAGGGCCCCGACGGCCGCCGCAGCACCAAAGGCGGCAGCGGCGCGCGTGTCATCATATGCGCGCACCGACGCCGCCACCATCAGCGCCGCCATGCATGCGGCGAGCGACGACTCCATGCCGAGCGCCCCCCACCGCACCAGCCAGACATCCGCGGCAAACGCCACCATCGCAAAAATGGCGACACGCCGCGTGGCGCCGAGTAGCGTCAATATGCGCTGAAACACGAGCACGGCGGCGAAGGCCGCGAGCCACGAGAGCGTCTGGCCCGCGACCACAAGCGCATGGTCGTCATGGAAGGGCCGCGCCAGCACCGCGAGCGCCATCACCCACAGCGGACTCGTGGTGCCAAATGACGTCTCGCCGGGATTGAAGCTGTATTCGCCGCGCGTCATCAGGTTACGCGCATACTGCACGTGGATGAACCCGTCGTCGGTGAATCCGCCGCGCAGCGGGAACATGAGCGCGGCCAGGAGCAGGAGCGCGGGCAAGGAATCGACGAGACGCGGCCTCACGGCGCACCGCCTTTCACGGCGGCATCCAGCGCGGTCGCAAGATCACCGGCGAGCCGCGCCCTGTCGAACTCCGGCCGCGGCGAGAGATCGTACGCGCTCTCGAGGCGGCCGGCGCGATGATGGGCAAGCATCGTGCGCAGCGCGCGCTCGATCTCCTCGCCGCTCGACGGCGACACCACTTCCCCGCGGCGCAACGATGCCACCAGGTCCCGCGCTTCGCCGGGCGGCGCCAGCGCCAGTACCGGACGGCGAAGGCCGATGTATTCGTAGAGTTTTCCGGGCACGAGACCATCGTAGCGCGGATCCGCGTGCTTGACGAGCAGGAGGACTTGCGCCGCACGTTCCGTACGAAGGACTTCGACGTGCGGCAAGGGGTCGCGAAAACGGACCACGTCACCAAGGCCGAGGCGCGCGACTGACCGCTCGTTATCGTCTTCGCGCGGACCGATGAATTCCGCGGCGATTTCGCTCCGCAGACCGGGATCGGCCGCGAGCACGCGCGCAAGTGCTTCGAGAAATGGTGTCGCGCTGCGTTTCTGGGTAAGCATGCCGGCGTGAACGATACGGAATGTCCGCGGATCCCGCGCGGGTACATCCAACGCTGCCAGTTCCTCGGCATCGTAACCATTGGAAACGCGAACGACGCGGGATGTCGGATACGCTTCGTGCATCGCTCTTTCATTCCACCTGGTCGTGACCACCACTGCATCGGCACCCGTGACAACGCGCTTCTCCATACGGCGATGCATGCTCTTGTGCAGCGGCGACGGCGCGTCGAGCAGATGGAGATTCATCCACGGATCCCGGAAATCAGCGATCCACGGCAGCGCTGTTTCGCGGTGCACCTTGAGCCCGGCAAGATGCGTCGATTCCGGCGGCGACGTGGAATACACCGCGTCGACGTGTTCCGTCTTCGCTACCTCGAGCGCCGCGCGCACCGCGAAGGGAACCCAGCCCACGTACGAATCCGGCAACAGCACGGCCGACGCGAGGCGGCGCGCCGCGCCAAAACCGCGCGACGAGCGCTTGGGTGAAGGTCTTCCTCCCCGGCGTCGTGCGAGCCACGCCTGGCCGCTCCAGGATTGAGTCCGAATGACGCGGCAATCCGCGGGCACGCGCTCGACAAGACTGTCGTCACGAATCCAGTACGTGTCGCCCGCCGGCGTGATCACCGTCGTGCGCCAGCCGTACCTCGGCAGATGCCGCACGAACGAGAGCGGCCGGTAAACGCCGCCGCCGCCCATGGGCGGAAAAAACGGGACCAGCATCAGCAGGTGTTTCACGGCACGAACCACATCAGCGCCGGCGTCACGCCGCGACGCGCAAGCACGGCGCGCACGCGTTCGCGCTCCGCGTCGGCCAGGACATGCATGCGGCGCGCCAGCATCACAAAAATCACGGGGGCCGACACCAGGACCGGAAACGCAATGTAATAGTGCCTGTGGAAGAGCCACCACATGGGCGCGAATGCAACCGCGGCGCACACAATACACCGCACGAAGGTGGCGAACGCATCCCTGCCCGTCGGGCGAACCTTAGCCAGGCGCAGCGCAATGACGAACTGGACGGCAGAAGCCGCGAGCTGCGCCCAACCCGTTCCCACCAGTCCCAGCGACGACGCAAACAGGAGCATCAGCCCCACGTAAACGCAGGCCCATGCCAGATCGCAGTAAAACGCGGCGCGCACGCCGTCGAGCGCCTTCATCACGGCGGTGAGTGGCGCCGTCATGGCGGTGAGCGGAATCGACGCTGCCATGAGAATCAACGTCATGTGTGCGCCCAGGAACTTGCTGCCCGATGCCAGCTCGATGAGCGGGTTCGCGCACGCCGCGATGCCCGCGGCCGCGAAGGCGCCCATCATGACACTGGCCTTGAAGAAAGCACTCGTGACCAGGTCGACTTCATGGCCGCGACCTTCGGCGCGGATGCGCGTGATCTCGGGCTGCAGCGTGAGCACCGGCACGGCGATGAAACGGTTGGCGAGGCGGACGATGCGCGAGGCCACGTGAAACAGCGAGAGCACTTCGAGCGCGAGCACGTTGGAGAGCACCCAGCGGTCGACGTCGCTGAATGCAATCGCCACCACCGAGAGCCCCACGGCCCCGGCCCAGTAGCGCGCGTAGGACGCGGTGGGTGGCTGTGCTTCGCCGCGCTCCACGTCGCTCGAGAGCCGTGCCCAGTACCACGGCACCGCGATCAAGGCACTCACCGCCGAGGTGAGACCGACGATCTCGAACAGACGCACCAGATCGAGCGAACTGCGCTCGTGCCACATCCACGCCGCCTGCACCGCGAGTGCGAGCGTTTCCAGAACCGTCTGCGACCCGAAGCGTCGCAGCCCGTTGAAGCCGCCGTAGAGCACGAGCTTGAGCGCGACCGCGAGCGTGGTCACGGCGAACCAGGCGATGAGCGGCGCGTTCAATTCCGCGTCGGGAACCTGCCGGAAGAAAACGCCGCGTAGCGCCAGCATGCCGGCCAGCATGACGATGCCCGCGCCCAGCGTGGCGACGATGGCGATCACACTCGCTCGCACCGCCACGGCGCGCTCACCGCGCGCGGCGTGCTCGGGCAGAAAGCGCACCAGCGCCTGGGGAAATCCGTTGGCTGCAAGAATCGAAACCAGGAGCGAAAGCCCGCGCAGCGATGCAAACAATCCGAAGAGCGCGAGCGGAAGGTACGCGGCCAGAATCTTCATCTGGACCAGCGTGAGAACGGTGGACACCGCGGTGGCAACCGCCAGCGATACCGTGTTGCCGACGAATCGCGAGCGCCGGGAGCTCATGCGGGACGGGAAGCGCGGCGCACCAGCGCGGCGACGCGTCCGCCCAGGCGGCGGCGGCGCAGCATGCGGTACGAAACCGGCGTGCCTCCCAGTGACTCCTTATATTCGATCAACGATCGCTTCCCCAGGCTCGCACCGAGGTTGTAGGTGCGGTAACCCGCCTCGCACGCCTCGCGCATGCATTCGGAGTACAGGAGCGTCCCCGCCTGCGTGTCGCCGGCCTGCGTCGACGTCATTCCATACCACGCAATGACCGCATCCTTATAATAGAAGTTCAGGTGCCCTCCCACGACAGCACCCCCGTGCTCGGCGACGTAGAGCCGCACGTGCTCCCCGCCGTTCGCGAGAAGCGAGAAGAACAGCGTTTCCGGGTGCCCTCCCCCACTCTTCCAGTCTTTCAGTCGTTCCCGGTACACGTGCATGAACGCAGCCATGTCTTCGACCCCGTTCCCGCGACGCACGGTGACGCCCGCCTCGGCCGCGCGCCGCACGCGGCGCCGCCGGGGCTTGTCGAGCTGATGGTGCCACAGGTGATCGAATCCGCGCGAGATATCGACCACGTGGGTGGAGAGATCGGTGCTCTCCCATCCCTCGGCGCGGAGTCCGGCATCACGGTCGATACAGCCCACATCGATCACGCCGGGCGACGAGAACATGCCGCGGTACTCGTCCCACAATTGCGCGCATGCACTCTCGTCCCCAGCGGGTCCACCGTAGGTTCCGAACGGCAGCGACCACAACGTGCGCAGCGGCCCTCGCCGGCTCTCGAAGTAGGGAAGGAACGCGCGCGGCATTCCATTGTCGGACGCAACGAGCACGCGCAACGTCATGCGCGGATACGCGTCTGACAGCGAACGAAGCCAGGTGGCGGTGTGATAAAAAGTGGACTGTGGCGCGCCGGCCGCGAGCTGGTCCAGCTCTCCGCTCCAGGCGTCGAGGCGGTCGATGTGCATCACGATTGCGCGAAGTGCGCCGCCAGTCGTGTCACGGCGTCGGCCACATCGCGCACGTCGGCGTCCGTCATGTCGGGAAAGATGGGAAGCGAGATGCAGCGTGAATAATACTCATCGGCGCGCGGGAAGGAGTCGGCGCCCTTGAGATAGGGCTGGAAAAACGGATGGCGGTGAACCGGGATGAAGTGCACCGACGTGCCGATTCCCTCCGCGCGCAGCGCTTTGATGAACTCGTCGCGCCCGACTGTAAGCCGCTCGAGGCGCAGCCGGATCACGTAGAGATGCCACGTGTGCCAGTTGCCGGGATATTCGCGCGGCAGCTCCACCGCATCGCACGAGGCAAGCGCCGCGCTCAGCGCCGACGCCACGCGACGCCGCTCGTCGAGCAAATGATCGATCTTGGCGAGCTGCGTGAGACCGAGCGCGGCGTGCAGATCACTCAGGTTGCACTTGTACCCGGGCAGCTCCACCTCGTAGTACCACGAACCCTTGTCGCTGTAACGGCTCCAGCTGTCGCGCGACATGCCGTGATAGCCCAGAAGCCGCAATCGGCGCGCCAGCACCTCATCCTGCGTGGTGATGGCGCCGCCCTCGGCGGTGGTGAGATTCTTGGTGGCGTAGAAGCTGAACGCCGTGGCGCGCCCGAAGGTACCGATGCGCGTTCCGTCCACGCGGGCGCCGAACGAGTGCGCGGCATCCTCCACTACAGCGAGGCCGCGCGCCTGCGCGATTTTCAAAATGTCCCGGATACGGCACGCCTGCCCCGCGAAATGCACGGGCATGATGGCACGGGTGCGCGGGGTGATGCGGCGCTCCACGTCCGCAGGATCGATACCGAACGTATCGTTTTCGATGTCGGCAAGCACCGGCGTGGCGCCGTTGTGGATGATGGCGTGCACGGTGGATGCAAAGGTGATGGGAGAGGTGATCACTTCGTCGCCCGGACCGATGTCGAGCGCGCGCAGGCACAGGAGCATCGCCTCGCTGCACGAGCTCACCGCGATGGTATGAGCGGCGGCGAGATACTCGCCGAGCTTCTTCTCCAGCTCGATGGCGCGTGGTCCCGAGGTGAGCCAGCCCGAGCGCAACGCTTCCGACACCGCGGCAATATCGTCTTCGCCCACCGCGGCGCGAAAGAATGGAAGCGGACGCGCACGCACGGGCGTGCCGCCTGCAATCGCGGGAAGGTCGCGGCGGGGCGCCTGGCTCATCGAGCCGGATTTCCTTTGCTGTGGGTGGACACCGCGCGCGCGGGAAAGTCGGCGTCCGGAATCACGCGCGCGAGCTCGGCACGGATCGCATCGTCGTCACCCGCGGCCGCGAGGCGCGCGAGTGACGCCACCACGGCATCAACGTCGACACCGGCCGGAACCCGTGACGTGGCGCGCAGAATCTGCGGATGCCGTGACGCAACCGCCTGCTCCCCCGCCGCCACCAGGCTCTCGTGGAGTTTTTCGCCGGGGCGCAACCCGGTGTATTCGATTTTCACATCGGTGCCGGGACGCAGGCCGTGCAGCGCGATCAAGTCGCGCGCGAGCTCCGCGATACGGATCGGCTCACCCATCTTGAGGATGAAGATTTCGCCACCCTCTCCCATGAGCGACGCCTGCACCACAAGCATGCACGCTTCCTTGATCGACATGAAAAAACGTGTCGCGTCTTCGTGGCTCACCGTGACCGGACCGCCGGCGTGAATCTGGGTCACGAAGAGCGGCACCACGCTGCCGCGGCTGGCTAGCACATTGCCGAAACGCACCGTGATCAGCCGCGGCCCGCCGGTCGTGTTGCGCGATGCCATCACGAACTCGGCGATGCGCTTGGTCGCCCCCATGATTCCCTGTGGCCCGGCGGCCTTGTCTGTCGAGAGCATGACCACGCGCGCCGTGCCGGCGGCGCGCGCCGCCTCGATCACGTTGAGCGTCCCGGCGATGTTGTTCTTCACCGCTTCCGACGGAAACGCCTCCATGTAATGGACGTGCTTGTGGGCGGCGGCATGGTAAACGATCTCCGGGCGAACCTCGTCGAAGACGCGCCCGAGGGCGTCACGATCGCGAACATCGATGATCGCGGGCATCACATCGAGGCGTGGATGCGCCACGCGCATCTCGCGCTCGATCTCGAAAATCTGGTTCTCACCACGACCGAGGAGCACGAGGCGCTTCAGCTCGAAGCGCGACACCTGCCGGCAGATCTCGCTGCCGATGGAGCCGCCCGCTCCGGTGACGAGCACCACGCGCCCCTTGAGAAACGACGCGATCTCGGCCTCGTCGAACTCCACCGTCTCGCGTCCCAGCAGATCCTCGGGGCGCACATCGCGAATCTGCTCGAGGTGCACCGGGCCCTTGATGATCTCGAGCAATCCGGGTGCGATGCGGTACGGCACGGACGCATCACGGCACAGCGCCACGATGCGCCGGACGAACTCGCGTCCCGCCGACGGAACCGCGATCAGCACTTCGTCGGCGTGCTCGCGCTGCACGACGGCGGGAAGCTCGGACGTGGCGCCCAGCACGGGAAACCCATCGACCGCTGTGCCGGTGAGCCCCGGCGCGTCGTCGAGAAATCCCGCCATCTCGAACTGACCGCGCGCGCGGTTGGCCACCTCGCGCGCGAGCATGCGTCCGGCCTCGCCGGCGCCGACGATGATGAGGCGTTTCGACATCGGAAATTTCAGCGAATGAGTGAGATCGACCGTTGTACCGAGCCCGTGGCGCCGACGATGCGCACGATGTAATTGCCGCTGCTGGCCAGGAGCCCGTTGCGCGTGGTGAGATCCCACGCCACGTCGCCGCTGCTCGTCACTTTGTGCGGATCATCCACCAGCTCGCCTTCGAGATCGTACACCTCGACTGTCACCGGCCCGGTGATGTTCCCCACCTTGATTGCCGTATGCCCCTTCGAGGTGTAGACGGGATTCGGGTACACGTACACCTTCGCAAGATCCGTGGGAACGGCAGCCGGGGTCGAGAAGTCATACGCGGACAATCCGCCCAGCGTGCCTATATAAAGGATGTCTTTCGTCGGGTGCACGGCCAGGGACCGGCTGTCGGCGTTGGCCAGCGGCGAGATCGTGTCGAGCGGATAGCGCAGCGCGCTGTGCGCGATGAACGACGCGGTGGTCAGGAACGTCTGGATATCGCTGTCATCATCGTGCGCGATGCGGTTCAACCCCTGGTCGGTTGCCACCCACAGATTTTCGCCGTGGTCGAGCACGATATCCTGCACCTTGGGGCTCACGATGCCGGGCACGATGCCCGTGTATGTCGGGATGGAAACGAGCTGGCCGATGCCGTAGCTGTAGAACAGGCCCGAATCCGTCGCGATCCAGAGGCGTCCGTCGGAACGCAGCGCAAGCCGGTTTATCTTGGCGCTGTTCAGCTGGCCCACGGTGACGAGCGGAAACCACTGGTCCTGCGCATAGCTCGTGAGCGAATTCCAGTCGTATCCAAAATGCCGCCATGTGTACACGCCGTTATTGACGAACGCGACGTACGACTCGAGGCCGCTGGGCGTGAACGCGACGTCGATCACGTTGCCGTTGACCATGCGCGGATCTTTTGACGGGTTCATCTGGAACCACTGCGATCCGTCGCGGCTCAGGATGTTGAGGCCTTCCCATTGGGGAGCGGCGTCGAAATGGTCCGCCATGAACCAGCGGTTCCCCACCGGATCCTCGGACGCGCGCACCGGCCGCAGCGTGCCATAGGTGTCGCCACCGCCCGAGCCCAGCGCGTGACGTGTCCACACATCGTTGGCATAGTTCGCGTCCTGGCCGTCCACGAGCTCGTCGAGCGGCTTCAGCGGCTTGAGCGGGTCGGAAAGCGACGAAAACCATTTGTGCCCCTGCGAATCGGCGAGAAAGGCGATATTCGCAAATGCGTTGCTCGGGATCTGGATGCCTGGAATGGATGTGTTGTAGTTGAGCCAGTTTCCATCCGGCATCAACTTGCCGACGTAGTAACTGAAGAACGACGCCCACAACGAACCATCCGTGTCGAAGCTGAGGCGGCGCACGTCGTTGCCACCGGGCGTGTTGGGGCGCAGGTTGTTGGTGACGTGTGTGCCGTCATAGTGCACAAGGTTGGTGCCACGCTGGTCGCTCTGGCCGATGTTGCCGAGGTACACATCGCTGTCGCCGAACACCGCGAGGCCGCGCATCTCCGAGTTGCCGGAGCCGTTCGCGAACTGGTAACGGTTGGTGATGGAATCGGTTTGCACCGTTTTCCACGTCTGGCCCGAGCCGGAGTAGCGGTTGAACCAGCGCGTGCTTCCCGCCCAGATCGTGCTGCCGTCCCAGACCAGTGAATATACGTGCTGAGTGCCGATTCCGAGATCGGTCCACGTTGACGACGACGGATCGTAGCGCCGCACGCCGGTGCTGGTGCCGACGTAGATGTGGGTGCCGTCCGTCGCCAATGCGCGCGCATTGGCGGGAGTTCCCGCCACAGTATTGATGATGCCGAGCGCGTTGAGCGTCGCCACGCCGCCGGCGGTCGCCATCCACACCTCGTTGCCGGTGGGAAGCACATCGAACACGTCCGGCCCGGGCAGGCCGTCGCGCTCGAAGAAGCGCGCCGACGCAAAATCGTTGCGAATGGTACCGGCGCCGGGTGTGGAGCCGTAGACGATCTGATCGCCCCACGTCGCGATGGAGTTGATGTTGTTGCTGGCCAGTCCGTCGATGTCCGCCGAGAGCGCGCGCACCAGCTTGAGCTGGCCGTTGGAGAAGCGCACCTTGGCGATGCCGATATCCGTGCTGCCCGCGTAGATGTCGCCGTTGCCGTCAAAGGTAAGACAGCGCAGCGAATTGGACGGCAGTCCGGCGTCGTTGGTGTACTGTGTGAAGGTGCCCTGGGTACGATCGTAGAGGAGAATGCCACCGAAGGTGGCGATGTACAAATCGTTCCCGCGCGGAACGATCTCGTTGATCATGCTCGCGTCGATGTGATTGTGCCAGCGTCCCGCGCTCGCCGGTGCCGCCGCGCATAGAATCGCAAGCACGATGGCGCGCGCGCAACGAAGATCAGCCTGCATGGCGCTCCTGTTCATCGGATTCCGGGGTGGTGATATCGAGCACACGCCGCCGCCCGCCGATCATGAATCCCAGCGTTTCGAGGATGATCTTGGCGTCGGTGGAAAGTGACCAATTCTGCACGTACGCGGTGTCCTGCACGAGCAATTCGTCGCGACTGATTGTCGGCGGTCCCATGCGCCAGTATCCGGTCACACCGGGACGCATGTCGAAGCGGAACCGCCCCACGCGACCGACGTGCTCGGCGTCCTCGGGACGCAGCGGGTAAGGGCCGACGATACTCATCTTGCCGATGACAACCAGCCAGAACAGGGGAAGATTCACGAAGTCGGTCGGACCGTCGGATTGGCCGCTTCCGGCCACCGGTACGACGAGGGGCTTTCCCCCTGCGCCGAGCCGCTGGCTGAACGCAAACGGCTTGCGGGCACGGGAGAATGCGTAAAGTGAGTATAACACATAACCCGGAAGCGAGACCACGGCGAAGGCCAGGCCAAAGACGAGGTCGAGCGCGCGCTTGGTCAACCTGTCGAGCAGGTAGCGCGTGTCACGGGGATAGAAAATGACAGGGCGTCCCTGCAGGTCGGCGACACGCGCCTGGTGGAACACGAGGCCGGCGTAGTCGGTGAGCACCGTGACATCGATTACACGCCGGCGGCCGAGACCCACCAGCTCGGCGAGGAGCTCGTCGCCCACGGCGTTGGGGAGCACCACGATGTGCTGGATGCGGTAGCGTTCCACAATGCGCTCCATGTTCTCGACCGGGCCCAGCGTACCGGTAAGAATTCCCTCGCTCTGCCCGGCGGTATCCACCACACCCACCACGTCGAAGCCGAGGGCGTCGTCCTTCATCAGGCGCACCTCCACTTCGCGCGCCCGGTCGCGCGGCCCCACCACGCAGGCGCGCTTCATGTCGACTTTGTACGCCAGCAGCCGCCGGTGCACGCTGCGCACACCCGAGCGCAGGAGACCATCGAACAGAATGGCCAGCGGCACCATGAACACGACCACCATGCGCGAATAGGTTCGGATCTGGCTCAAGTACGTGCTCGTCATGAGCAGCACCGACGCCACCACGATGGCGCGCGCAATCGTGAACAGCTCCTCGGCAACGCGTGTCTCGCGGCGGATGCGGTAGAGCCCGATGAACGCGAAAGTGAAAACGAAGAGCAGGTTCTCGAAGAAGAGAAAGCGATAGTACGCCTGCACCGGGAAGATGGGATTGGTGAAGATCCCGGCGAGGAGCACGCGCAGGCCGTACGCCGCGAAGAAGGCGGCGTTGAACGCGATGAGGTCGAGCACCAGAAACAACAGCACCTTCGACACTTCGCGGTAGCGCTTGAGAAAATAGAAGAACGGATTCCATTTCTCGTAGTAGCGGAACAGGCTCACCAGGTGAGCAACGAAGGGACGGTTCAGCACCGTCTGCGCGCTTTCGCGCTTGTGGCCGTGCTCGATCACCGCGTCCGCGAGGTAGTACACCTTGAGGCCGCGCTGTTTCATGCGGTAGCACCAGTCGACGTCCTCGAAGTAGAGGAAGAAGCGCTCGTCCATCATGCCCACGTTGTCGACGGCTTCGCGCCGCACGAACATCGCGGCGCCCAGCACCCAGTCCACTTCGCGCGTCGTGTTGTGATCGAAATCAATCATCAGGTGCTCGCGCGCAGCGCTGTCATTCTTGAAGATCTTCCCCAGCGGTGTGCGGCGCATGAGCAGCACGCGGATGGTGTAGAAGCGACGACAGGAGAGCTGCACGGTACCGTCCTCGAAAACCAGCTTGGGGCCGATGATGCCGGCATCGGGCGTCTTCTCGGCGAAGTCGATCAGGCGGCGCAGCGTGCCGCGACGCACCACGGTGTCGGGGTTCAAGACGAGCAGGAAGCGACCGCGCGCGCGCTGCATGCCGAGGTTGACGCCCTTGGAATATCCGAGGTTCTCGCTGCCCACGATGAGCGTTGCCCAGGGATAATTCTTCCGCACGACCGACACGGAATCATCGGCGCTCTTGTTGTCCACCACGATTGCTTCCGCCAACCCGGAGGCGCAATCAGCCGCGAGCGAGTCCAAGCAAGCGCCGATCACTTTCGCGCTGTTGTAGGTGACGATGATGACGGAGACAGTCACGGAATGCGTCCCAGCATGGAGGCGAGGCGCAGCTTCCACACCATGAATGCCGCCTCCCATACGATGCGGCGTGACATCTTCGACTGCCCCACCAGGCGGTCGGTGAAGATGATCGGCATCTCGACAATACGGAAGCCGCGCTTCCATACGTGGAAGTGCATCTCGATCTGGAACGAATAGCCGTCGCTCTTGACGCGGTCGAGCGGGAGCGCCTCCAGCACGGCGCGGCGGAAGCACTTGAAGCCGGAAGTCGCGTCGTGCAGCGGCATGCCCGTGATCAGCCGCGTGTAGACATTGGCGGTAATACTGAGAATCAGGCGCGAGAGCGGCCAGTTGACAACCGTGACACCCTTCACGTAGCGCGAGCCCACGATCAGGTCGGCTTCCGGGATGAGCTCGAGAAAGCGCGGGATGGCGCGCGGGTCGTGCGAGAAATCGGCGTCCATCTCAAAGATGAACTGGGCGTCGGTGTTGGCCAGTGCCCATTTGAAGCCCGTGATGTAGGCGCCGCCGAGGCCGAGCTTGCCCGGACGGTGCAGCACGTGGAGCCGCGGCTCGCGCGCCGCCCATTCCTCGACGAACGCGCCTGTGCCATCAGGCGAGTTGTCGTCAACCACGAGCACGTGGACGTTGGACGGCAGCAGGAACACCTCGCTCACGATGCGCTCGATGTTGTCGCGCTCGTTGTATGTCGGAATTACGACGAGCGATTCCACCGCGCACCACCGCGGCGCGACAGCGCCGCAACAAGACATGCAATCAGGGTCAATGCAAAGGTCACGACGGTAACCGTCGCACCCTCCTTTACCAGAGACGCATCATACCGAAACACAACTTCGTGTTCGCCCGCGGGCAACGCCACCGCGCGCAGCACGTGATTGGCATGAAGCATCTCTGCCGGCTTCCCGTCCACGGTGGCCTTCCAGTCCTTGTAATAGACCTCGCTCACCACCAGGATCCCCGGCCTGTCGAGCGTGACGTGGAACGCCGATCCCTTCGCACCCTCCGGCTTCACCACGGTGACGGTGGCGCTGTCGCCCGGCTCCGGCTCGATCGAAGGCTTCGACTCCAGCATCACCGTGTGGCGCAGATCCACCTCACCGTTGGCCATGACGGCGAGCTCTTCGTCCGGTTTCTCCACGCGATACGCACCCGCGACCCACGCCGGCGGGAAGACCTGGCTGTTTTCATAGATCGCGCGCGGCTCGCCGTTGTAGTCGCGACCCACCCACACGGGCTTGAGCGCGGGATGATCGGCCAGCCGCACGCCGGACACGATGTAGCGCGCATTCATCATGCTCGCGAGATCGAGCCGGCCCTGCTCCATGGAGAACTTCATGGCGCGGATGAACTCCTCGTAGTCCTGGAGCTTCGCGGGGTGATACCCGCCCACCGAGCCGATGTCGAACACCATGAAGCGATTGTTGGAGAACAATCCCTGCAGGTCGAACGAGATGGGCGGCGGCGTGCCGTCGTTGGGCGGTTGCGCTTGCGCCCCATCGACGGGCAGCACGCGAAACGGCGGCTCTTGCTTTTTCAGGAAATCGATCATCTCGTCGCTGGCCTTGAAGTGCTCGGTCTCGCGCGCGTCGTGCAGGATGCGATACCCGTCATGGTGCAGGAAGACTTCCGGGTGAAGAATGAACCGGTCCACGCGGTAGTAATCGGCCGCGCCGAGGAGCAGCACCAGGGTGGCGAACACGGCCGTGCCCACGTTCTTGCGCACGAACGCAAACACGGCGAGCGCCGCGAGCAACACGATCACGCCGATCTGTAAAAGGTCGCGCGCCAGGAATCCGCCGGCCATCTGCGCCACCATGCGCTGCTGGTCGGGGTCGCGCGTGGCGTGCACGTGCGGTGCGGCTGACGTCGCGAACCCGGAGCCCGTGAAATAGCCGTGCGATAGCACGGCTAACCCGAGCACCACGATGGCGGCCGCGAGCACTCGCGTCGCGAGAGTTTTCGCTCGCTCGCGTTGTGCGCTTAGAAGAGCGTCCAGCCCGATCCCGAACAGCACGATCGTCGCGATCTGCTGCACGATGAGAATCATCACCGGGACACGGAACTTGTTGAAGAACGGGAGCAGCTTGAAGAGCGGCGTGTACAGCACCGGGAAGAAATTCCCGAACGAGATCAACGTTGCGATCACCCACACCGCGGCCAGGAAGCGCGTCCAGCGCGAACGCACGGCGATGGCCGCACCCAGCGCCAACGCGAACACGACCACACCCAGGTAGTTGGGATAATCGGTGAAGGGCATGTGCCCGAGATAGAGCTCCTTGCCGAAACCGAAAGCGTGCGGAACCAGGAACGTGATCATCTCCGCGGGATGCAGGCTCCACATGGTGGCGTACGAATAATCGAGCCCGCCCTCGAGCGACGCGCCCCGGATGGAGTGCTTCGCGTAGTCGGTGACCGGGAGATACAGCACCGCGGACATCAGCACCGAGAGACCGACCGCCAGCGCCAGCACCACCCATGCTCCGGCCACGTCGGTGATGGCTGCGCGCAGCGAACTGGCCCCGGCGCCGAGGCGTGCGCGCAGCGCAGGCGGCAGCGGAGAATCCTCACTGCTGCGGCCGCGCGCGCCATCGACGATGCGCGCAATACCGAACCAGAACGCGTGCAGCCCGATCAGACCATAGGTGTAGTACGAGATCTGCAGGTGCCCGCGCAGCATCGAGAGTCCCAGCACGAGTGCCAGCGCGGCGCCATTGGCAATCAGTCCCCGGCCGCGCCACAGCCGGTCCCAGAAGTAGAGCGCCAGGGGCATGTACGCCACGGCGCACGCCTGGCTGCCATGGCCGTTGGCGCCGACGGCGACCAGGTTCGGCATCCACATCATCAGAATGGCGGCGGGCAGCGCCGCCGCCAGGCGCGCTCCATGCTCGCGCAGGAGGAGATAAATTCCAACGCCGGTGAGGAAGGTGTGGAAGAGAAGCCACGAATACTCGGGGAAAAAAAGGTAACGGACGAAAATCCCGAGCACGAAATTGACCGGGTACACGTAGGGCACAAAGACGAGGCTGCCGAAGCTCGGCATCCCCGCGAAGATGTACGGATTCCAGAGCGGATAGCCCTCGCGCGCCATGAGGTTCTTCCCCGCCGTGACGAGGCTCGCCGCCGACATGCTGTCGGGAGCCCAGAAGACTTTCCCGCCGAAAATGAGGTCGTGGTAGAGAACGGCGATCGCGACGAGCAATGCGAGAGCGGCGAAGAGACCGGCACGTTGAGGCGAGCCAAA
>DATEHD010000350.1:0-2163 GCA_035279765.1 Candidatus Krumholzibacteriia bacterium
TCAGCCGCCGCTGTTCGCGGCGGCGGCTCGGCGCTCGCGGTGGCGGCGCGCATTGCACGCGACGGCGTTCCCTTCCGGCGCGCGCACGAGATGGTGGGCGCGGCGGTGCGGCTTGCCATCACCCGGGGCGGTGAGCTCGAAGCGCTCACCGACGACGACTGGAAGCGCTGCGGTGTGGCCATCGCGGCGAGCGAGCTGCGCGCCCAGATGGAAACCGGCGCCGTGCTCGATTTGCACGATGTGCCCGGCGGCACCGCGCCCGAGCGCGTTGCGTCCGCCATCGGAGCAGCGCGCGAGCGGCTGGCGGTGTTGCGAGGAGCCGTCGGTGTCCATTCGTAGCGCGGTCCGTGCGGATGCGGACGCGATTCACGGGTTGATTGCGGCCCACGTCTCCGACGGCACGTTGCTGCCGCGCAGTGTCGAGGAGATTGCGCGCAACATCCGCGATTTCGTGGTCGCAGAGCGCGGGGGCAAAATCATCGGATGCGGGGCGCTGCACGTATACGGAGCTCATCTCGTGGAGATCCGTTCGATCACGGTATGCATCGATCACCGTCGTCGTGGGCTCGGTCGCGCCCTTGTAAGAGCACTGCTGAGGCGTGCGAACGGGCGCGACGTCGTGCTGTTCACGCGACGGCCCGAGTTCTTTGCGACGTTCGGGTTCGCGGTGGTGGATCGCAACCGCGTGCCTGAAAAATTCTACAAGGATTGCCGGCTCTGTCCGCGCCGGCACGCGTGCGACGAAATCGCGATGGCGATCGGAGAGCTTTCGACTGCGGGCGCAACCGTGCCGGTGCCCAACGTCCGGGAAATGGTGGTGACGCGATGACGACCCTGCTCGAGCAACACAGAATCCCGCGCGGCTTCACCTTCGCGTCGGGAACGGCCGGCATCAAGGCCAGCGGTCGACCCGACGTGGCGCTGATCGAAGCCCCGGATGGCGCCACCGCGGCGGCCATGTTCACGCGCAACCGCGTGGCGGCAGCGCCCGTGGTCCTGGGGCGCCGCCACCTGCTGGCGTCGCGCGGGACACTGCGTGCCATTGTAGTGAACGCCGGCAACGCCAACTGTGCCACCGGCGCCGACGGCATGCGCGCCGCAGAGAAGACATGCGCTGCGCTGGCGTCATTGCTCGGCGTTGCACCGCACCACATTCTTCCTTCGTCGACAGGGATCATCGGTGTCCCGCTGCCAGTCGGCAAGTTGATCGATTCCCTGCCCCGTGTCATCGCATCACGCCGTGAAGACGGCGTGCTCGACGTCGCTCACGCCATCATGACCACCGACACGCGGCCGAAACTGGCTTCCACGACCGTGCGCTCCGGAAAAAACACGTCAACCGTGCTGGGCGTGGCGAAAGGCGCCGGCATGATCCATCCCGACATGGCGACCATGCTCGTGTACATCCTCACCGATGCCGTGGCCCCGCCCGCGCTCCTGCGTCGCGTGTTGAAACGCGTGGCTGCGCAGACCTTTAACTGCATCTCCATCGACGGCGACACCTCGACCAATGACACCGCCGTGCTGATGGCAAGCGGCGCCTCCGGCTTGCGCGCCGCCGCACACGAGAAGAAATTCGAGGCAGCGGTGATGAGCGTGTGTGCATCTCTCGCCGATCAGATCGTCGCCGACGGTGAAGGCGTGAAGCATCGCATCACGCTGCGCGTCGAAGGCGCGTCGAGCACGTCGGCCGCCGCGCGCATCGCGCGCACGGTGGCGCAGTCGCTGCTTGTGAAGACAGCGTGGGCGGGCGCCGATCCCAACGGGGGCCGTGTGCTGGCGGCTGCGGGGCGTGCCGGCGTCGCCATTGATCCGCGCGCGGTGGATATCTGGATCGGTGGGCAGAAGGTGTGTGCGAAGGGCGGGGCGGTGGCCTTCGACGCTGAAAGAGCACATCGCGACATGAGTCAGCCGGCCTACGAGATCCGCATCGTCCTCGGGCGCGGGCCCGGGAAAAGCCGGATTCTTACCTCGGATCTGACGGCCGACTACGTACATATCAACGCAGACTATTCGACCTGAATTGGCCGCGCTTTCGCTCGGCTATCCGGATTCGGCGTACCAGAAGTTGGGTATCGAATTCCTACCCATCGCGGCTTCATCTTATTGATGGGGCGCGGGTAATTCCATGCCCGCCCCACATGAAAAATCAGCGGACCGCAA
>DATEHD010000351.1:0-4179 GCA_035279765.1 Candidatus Krumholzibacteriia bacterium
GGCGCCGTCCATTTCGCAGCGCACCCCCGGTCCCGGCGTAACCGGAGTGGCGCTGAACGCCAGCATCTATTTCGTCACCACCGATGACAAGACCGGCGTCGATACGCAGTCGATATCGGTGAAGGTGAACGGCACCTCGTGCCCGTTCACCACCTCACCATCGGGCGGTGGGCTCGCCGTGCAATGCGATCCGGCCTCCGACTTCGCGCCTGACAGCGATGTTCAGATCGCGCTCTCGGTCGCGGACCTGGCGACACCGCCCAATGTCGCGCAGCGCACGTACAGCTTCCACACCGGCACCAGCGCCACGGTGGACACCGATCCGCCGGTCACGGCGGCGTCGTCGCCCGCGGCCGGCGCCACCGGCGTCGATCCCGCCGCGGCGATCGACGTAAAGCTCGATGATCCCGGCATGGGGGTCGATTTCTCATCCATATCGCTCAAGATCAACGGCGCGACGGTTGCGTTCTCCGTCTCGGGCGATCCCGCGCACGCACACATCCGCTATCAGCCCGCGCATCCGTTCGCCGCGCAGTCGACCGTGAACGTCCACGTTGCTGCCTGCGACCGTGCGCAGCCGCCGCACTGCACGTCGCTCGACTACCAGTTTACCGTGGGTTCCTCCAATGCAGCGCTCGCGGGGCAGGGTGCCATTGTGCCCGACGGGTTCTGGGCCAACGATCCGGCGCGCCAGCTCGAAGTCCGCAATCTCCCCGGCAGTTGGACCGTTCGCATATTCGACACCGCCGGTTCGCCGGTGCGCCGGCACGAGAATCACGAGGACGGTGCCACCTGGACCTGGGACTTCCACAACGACAACGGGCAGCGCGTGGCGCCGGCACTTTACCTCGTGCGCGTGACCGACTCGGCGGGAGCCGTCCAGCGCAGCGGTCGTTTTCTGGTACAGTCCCCCTGATGAGCTCTGCTGTTGTCCTGCGCCGTCCCTCGCTCCCCACATTCGCACTTTTCCTGACGCTCACGGCTGCCTACTGGTTCGTGCTCGCGTCGCTTGTCGCGCAGTGGGCGGACGATCCCAATTACGCGCACGGTTTCTTCGTCGTCCCGATGGCGCTGGCGCTCGCATGGCGGCGGCGTAGCGCGTGGGCGCTGACACCCTCGCGCCCGGATGCGCGCGGTCTCGTTCTGCTCACCGTCGCGGGTGTGATGTACCTGGCCGCAATTCTCGCGGCCGAGCTCTTCACCATGCGCTGCTCGCTCGTGTTGGCGCTGGCCGCGGTGGTGTGGACCGTTGAAGGTTCCGCGCGAGCGCGCATCATGCGCTTTCCGCTTTTCTTCCTGCTGGCGATGATCCCGATCCCGTACGTGTTCTACTACCGGTTGACGTTTCCCCTGCAACTGGAGAGCTCGCGTCTCGCGGCCGGAGTGTTGAGCGCCATGGGCATGCCGCTCGTGCGCGCCGGCAACGTGATTCATCTCGAAGGCTATTCGCTGGAAGTGGTCTCCGCGTGCAGCGGGCTGCGCTCGATCATGACGCTGGGAACCATGGCGCTCTTCATCTCCGATTTTCTCGGCATCAACGCGGCCATGCGCGCGGCGTTCCTCGTGCTCGTGATTCCGATTGCGATGCTTGCCAATGTGGCACGCCTCATCCTCACCGCCGGGCTCGCCGCGCTGGAAGGACCGCAGGCAGCGGAGAGTTTTCTTCACGAGCTTTCGGGCATCGTGGTATTCGTGGTCGGGTTGTCCGCCATCGCGGCGTGTGGAAAGGGGCTGCAGTGGACCGCACGCGCGCGCAGATAACCGCCGCCGCCGCCATCGCGCTCTTCGCGCTCGTTGGCAATACGCTGCGGGCAGAGACTCCGCGCGCGGCGGATGGCCTTGAGCTTCGACGCATCCACACGGACGCGGCGGGCGCGTTCACCGAGCCGGGGCTCGACGCGGAATTCCTCGCTGTGCTCCGCGCCCGCGATGTGCTCTATCGCACATATACCGGGAGCCAGGGCGAGCCGGTCTGGGTGTTTCTCGGATATTTCGACAGGCAGAAGGAAGGCTCGCAGGTACACTCGCCGCGCCATTGCTACCCGGGCTCGGGGTGGAACATCGAAAGCGAACCGCGCTGGGATGCGCCGTGGGGGGGACGGGTGGCGTCGCTGGTGGTAAGCGATGGAAATGAGCGCCGCCTGGTGGTGTACTGGTATCAGCTGGACCGGGTGACGGAGACGGATGTGTTGCCCTTGAAACTCGAGCTGACGCGGCGCGCCGTGCTGCGCCGTTCGCAAGACGTGGTCTTCGCAAGCATATCGACGCCTGTCAGCGGCAGCCTTGAGGACACCATGGCCAGGCTGGTGCCCATGGCGCGTGATATTCACGCAGGTATCGAGCAGTTGTACCGGGAGCGAGATGGACGTAGGGCGGGGACTTAACCGTTACTTCGATGCGCTGGGTGGCACGCGCGCACCGCTGCGCGATGCGGGCGTGTGGACCCCGTTCGTGCTCTTCGCCGTGGTGCAGGCGCTGATTCTTTTCGCCATGGCCATGTTCACCACGCCGTGGCTTTCTCCCGTGATGGTGCCGGCGCTGCGCGCGCTCGGCGGCGAAGCAGCGCTGCACTATCCACTGCACCTGGTGGGGCTGCCGGCGGTGTATCAGCGCGTCTATCTTCCGCTCGTCGCCTCGGTGGGATTCTCGTTGTGGACGCTGGCGGTGTGGAGGATGGTGGACCACCACTCCTACGGCGCCGAACGGGCGCCGCGCGCGTTTCGTCCGCTGCTCCTCCATACCATCGTCATCGGCGTGTTGTTCGTCGCGGCCAGCGTGCTGGTGTCGTGGGGGGCGGGAAGCGTGGTGGGTCCGAAAACGCCCCCCATGGTGGCCAAAGCCGTCATGCTTCTCTCCGTTGTGCTGGTGGCGGCGTTGCAGACCTTTCTGGTTTATGCGCCGGTGGCACTGCGCCTGCGGGGCGGCAATGCGTGGGACGCTCTGCGCGCCGGCGCTCGTTATGCGCGGCGCAATTTTCTCGCCACGGCCCTGCTGATCATCAGCGTGCTCTTCGTGCACATGCCCGTCGACTTTCTCCTCGCGCGGGCGGACCGCGTGGCCGCCCGCTTCTCACCCGAGACCGTGCTCGATCTCATGCTGGTCTCGGTGCTGTTGGAAATGTTCACCGCGTACATTCTGTTCGCCGGCGTCACCGAGCTGGCGCTTCCGCGCGAGGGCGGCCTGTCGTCATGAAATTGCGGGCGCGCTGGCTCCTGCTCCTGCTCCCCGTGATGGCGGGATGCTCATCGCACGACGACGTGCGCGCGCGTTACGCGATCGAGCGCATGCTGTGGAACGCGCAGTTCTACCAGCGCCGGGTGAACATCGCGTTCGTGAGCGGCTCCACCCGCGACATGCAGCGCGCCATCGACGCCTACCGCGCAGTGGTGGCGGCGGACCCGTTCGCCAACGCGACCCATCCCGACTGGGATCCGGCGGTATCGCGTGACATCCAGGGGCTCATCGTGTCGGCGCGCGTGGCGCTCGCCAATCTCTACTTCGCCACCGAGCATTACACGGATGCGGGCACGCTGTACGCGCAGACACTCAAGCTGGGCTCGCTCAATTTCAAGGACATGCTCGATGTGCGCATGGGAGCCGCCCGCGTTTCGTACATGGAAGGTGACAGCCGCAGCGTGATCGAACAGTGCGCCGGCATCTTTCGCGGGGTGGCGTCCAGCCCGGAGTTCTGGTCGGGCAAGGGGGAGATCGACGATGTGTTTCTCAACATTCCGGTGGCTCTCGTACAGCTGCATCACGACGACGGCGAGATCGCCGCAGCCGACTCCGCGTACGCAACGGCCACCGCGTTCTACCGGCGGGTATCGTCGACGTGGCCGGGGTCGCGCACCGACTGGCAGGCGCGCATGGCGATCGTGCAGCTGCACATGATCCGCGAAGAATGGAATGCAGCGCTCGACGACATGATGCGCATTCTCGCCGACCCGCACCAGCAGGCGGGCGACGCCGCGGGGCTGGCGCTCGTCGTGGGCGAGATGCAGGCGTTCCGCCTGCACGACGCTGAGGCCGGGCGTGCGCAGTTGAATATGGTGCGCACGCGCTACCCGGGCAAATTCGCGTCGTATGCCGCCGCCTTCGACCTTGCCGCGCTGCGTGAGGAAAGCGACCCGGCGGGCGCCGCCGTTGACTATCGCAACCTGGAAAATCTTGCCGGCGCCC
>DATEHD010000352.1:0-2961 GCA_035279765.1 Candidatus Krumholzibacteriia bacterium
TCGCGCCGGCGGCTCGCTTCCGCACCGAATACCCGGCCAGCTCTTCACGAACCACGCGTCGGACCAAGTCCTCGCCCCCCTTGTCCTTGGAGTTCATATAGAAACGGAGGGCGGCGTTCATCATCGTTTGATAGCTACCGCCGTTTGCCTTGTAAATCTGGGCGCGAAACCACTCGATGATATCGTCGTCGATCCGGATCGTGATCCGTGTCTTTCCAGGACTTGGGATCGCCGCTCCTCGCTTTGCGCCGGTGAAATCGTATTCCTTCTTCATGGTCCTCCACGGTACTTCCTTATTTCCGACTTGGTGGCAAGGCGCGCCGAAATCAAACGCGCCTTGTTGCCACGCCACACGTAAACGATCACAAGAATTCGACCTTTTTCATCGGAACCAACCGCGATGTATCTTGTCTCGCCCGCGCGTTCATCTGTCTGGGTGCCCGACAGGGTGTCGTATAACACGCTCGCCGCTTCTGCGAAGCCGATGCCGTGCTTGCGCAGGTTGTCCCTCGCCTTCCCGTCGTCCCACTCCACCTCCACAGTGATAGTGTATGCACAACTGTGCATATCTGTCAAGGAGGGGGATTTGCGGGCAAGCGCTGCGAAGAATCTAGCGGCCCAGGGAGCGGTGGACAAGAGCTCCCTGAAGTGTCGATTCATTGAGTCCGATCCGTTATGATCGCGCAATGACTCCCGGACCCATCGACACCCCGCTCACCGACCACGAAGTACGCCGGCTCGAGGCGTTTCTCGACCGCGCCGAAGGCACCGCGCTCACGCTTCCCGGCGTCGACGGACTCTTTGCAGCGCTCGTATGTGCGCCCCTCCTCGTCAAGCCCAGCCAGTGGATGCCGATTCTCTGGAGCGGCGAGGCGCCCGAATGGAAGGATATCGCCGAGGCCCGCGAATTCCACGATCTCCTCATGCGTCACTGGAACGACGTGGCGCAATCGATCAATGATGGCACGTACTGTCCCGTGTTCACACTATTCGGCGAGGACGAAGCGCACGGAGTCGTCTTGCCCCATGACTGGTGCCGCGGCTTCTTGCTTGGAATGACCTTCCACGAAGACCTCTGGCTCCCGGGGGACAACCTCGAGCTCGGCGATCTCCTCAAACCCATTCGCAAGATTCTCCTGGAAAGCGCCGCGTCAAAGAAGCCACCCAGCCGGCGAGGAAACGATGTGTTGTCGCGCGAGGAGCGAACCGAGTACATGGATCAAATTCCCGGCGCCGTGGTGGCGCTGCGCGCGTACTGGCTCGAGCACCCCGTAGACGACGTCACCGCCAGGCGGTACGCACCACAGCCCATCCGCACTGCTCCCAAGATCGGCCGCAACGAGCCCTGTCCCTGCGGCAGCGGCAAGAAGTTCAAACACTGTCACGGCCGCGGTGAGACCGTGATGTGAGCAGGCATTTGAGGTCACGGACGTTGCCAGTAGATTGAACCGATTCGAGGTGGAGAAGACATGGTCACACGCGTTTCTCCAGAAGACAAAGTCATCGTGTCAAACCGCACGGCGCTCGAGGACAAGTACGGAGCCGGTGGGTTTGCCAAGATACACAAAGCCGTCCAGGCGCTCATCAAGGCCGATCAGAAGCGCGGCCTCACGACGAAGATCTATTACATCGACGACCGCCGCACCATGGACTCGTTTGGCGGCAAGTTCCTCCAGGATATCCAGGACACCGTCATCGCCAAGAAAGCGATCGACGCCATCTACAACCAGCTCAAACCCGACTATCTCATGGTTCTCGGGTCGACCGACGTCATCCCCCACCAGGACGTCAACAATGCCGCGTACGTCAGAGGCGAGGATGATGATTTCGAGGCGTGGGGCGATCTCCCCTACGCATGCGATACTCCATTCGACAGGGATCCCGCCGCGTTCGTCGGTCCCACGCGGGTTGTGGGCCGGATGCCGGACGTAACCGGCGCACGCGAGCCGTCACATCTCTTGAAGCTCCTCTCCGTCGCCACCCATTGGAAAAGCCGCCCGCGCCAGGACTACGAAAAGTATTTCGCCCTCTCCACGTACACGGCGCGCGAATGCACGCGCGATAGCCTCAAGGCACTGTTCGGCAATGACGACGACATTCTGCTCGCGCCGCCCAAGCGGCCGGACGCGTACACACACGGCCAGCTGAGCGCACTCGCACATTTCATCAACTGCCACGGCGGCGACGGAGAACCTGATTTCTACGGGCAGAAAGGCTGGAAGGAGCCGCCGTCGCTCAGCACCCGTTCGACGCTCAACGCGATTCGCGAGGGTACCGTTGCTTCCGTGGAGGCCTGTTACGGAGCCCAGTTGTACGACCCCGACAAGGAGAGAAAAGATATTCCCATCTGTCAGAGTTACCTCCGCCAGGGCGCGTATGGATTTTTCGGCAGCAGCACCACCGCGTACGGAATGAATGGAGACGGTGAGCCGCGCGTCGCGTGCGCCGACCTCCTGTGCACGTACTTTCTCGGCTACGTGCTCGGTGGCGCGTCAATTGGTCGCGCAGCGCTCACCGCGCGACACCAGTTCGCGCACAATTGCCAGCAGACCGACCCCATGGATCTCAAGACCCTGTCGCAGTTCTCCCTCCTCGGTGATCCAAGCATCCAGCCCGTCGCGATGACCGGCCCCACCGATGCGCGAACCGGTGCGGAGAAACACCAGGTCGAGCGTTTTCAGCGGCGCGAACGTCGCGCCAAGCTCGCCGCCACTGGAAAGTTTCTGAAGGACTCCAAACCTACTGCATCAATAAAGACCAGGGGAATCGATCGACGCGCAGAGCGGCAGCTTTCGGAGATCGCGCGCAAGGCGGGACTGCCGCACGGAACAGAGTTCATGGCCTACAAAATTGACAACGCTCTGCCCGCCCCAGAGAACAAGCCCGATCTTGCCAGCGCGCCGACGCGGTATTACCTCGCCATCCGCAAGCTCGGCCCGGCCGGCCGCCAGCGCCGCGTCG
>DATEHD010000353.1:0-5980 GCA_035279765.1 Candidatus Krumholzibacteriia bacterium
TCGCGCACGCCGTCCAGCGGCTGATCGACGACGCGGCGCTGCGTGCGTGGTTGGTGGCGTCGGGACGCGACACCGCGGTCCGTTTTCCCGCCTCCGCGTTCTCCTCCGCGTGCGCGGACGAGATCGAAAAAGCGCTTCAGTAAGCCCTAATTGAGTTGTTGCTGAAAACGGCGCCTTCGGGCGAAGATTGCCCGCCATGAAGGCATTTCAGGCCAGGCTGGTAGCGGGCGCGGTGGGGTTGGTCGCGCTCACGCTCTCCGGTTGCTCCACGGCAAAATTTTCCGTCGGTCACGTGATGGTGCCCGTGCTCGACAATGCACGCGACGCCGCCATGGCCTCCGACGATCTGCGCACGTTCCAGGACGGCGCGGCCGCCAATCTCTTTCTGCTCGAAGGGCTGATTCGCACCGATCCCGAGAACGACAACCTGCGCCTCACCGCGTCGATGCTCTATTTCAGCTACGCCTTCTCGACGCACGAAGAGAGCGATCCGCAGTACGCATCGCAGCTCTACTTGAAGGGTGTGGCGCACGGTCGCGCCATGCTGGCCAAGAACAAGAAGCTTCCTGCCGACTGGGATGCGCCGCTGGAACAGTTCGAGAAAGCCATGCCTTCGCTGCGCAAGAAGGACGTCCCCGCCGCCGTATGGACGGCGGCCAACTGGGCGCAGTTCATCAGCCTCCACCTCGACTCCACCGCCGTGCTGCGCGACATCCCGAAAGTCACCGCACTGCTCGTGCGCTGCACCGAGCTCGACGGAGCGTACTTCAACGGTCTGCCCTACGTGATGGTGGGCAGTCTGCACGCGTTCCGGCCGCCGATGTTCGGCGGCAGCCCTGAGAAATCACTGGAGAATTTCAACAAGGCGTTCGCGGTGGCGGGCAAGTCGTTCTTGCTGCCGCGCTATTTCTTCGCGAAGTTCTACCTGTACCGCATCCAGGACGGTGATCAGTTCCGCCAGGTGCTCGGCGAGGTGAGTGCCGCCCCGGAGACCGCGGACGATCCCTATCGCCTGCTCAATCTCATTGCACGCAAGAAATCTGCAGCCTTGCTGGGAGAAGCCGATGATCTTTTCTAGACGTTTCGTATCCATGTTCGCGGTTGTGTTGTTGCTCGTCGTGACGCCCGCGCTGGCGCAGAAGCCGGCCGGCAAGGCGGCGGTTGAGATCAAGCTGGCCACGCTGGCGCCCGAGGGCAGCACGTGGATGAAGACGATGCACAAGGTCGACGACGATGTGCGCGCGAAGACGCAGAACCGCGTCGGGTTCAAGTTCTTCCCCGGCGGCGTCCAGGGCGATGAGAAGGATGTCATCCGCAAGATGCGCAACGGCCAGGTGCACGGCGCTGCCTTCACGGGCTTCGGACTGGGCAGCATCGTCCCCGAAGTGCGCGTGCTCGAGCTGCCCTTCATGTTCGACAACCTGGACGAGCTCGATTACGTGCGCGCGCAAACCAACGACTACTTCACCAAGGCTTTCGATGACAAAGGCTACGCCCTGCTCGGCTGGACGGACGTGGGTTTCGTGTATCTCTTCACGCGCAACCCGGTGAAGGGACCGAACGACATGGCAGCGCAGAAATGGTGGATCTGGTCGGGGGATCCGCTGGCCGAGATCTTCTACAAGGCGTTCAAGATTTCACCCATTCCGCTCGCGGCTCCCGACGTGCTGACTTCGCTGCAGACCGGCGTAGTGGATGCGGTGTACTCACCGCCGCTCGCCTGCGTGGCGCTGCAGTGGTACTCACGCGTGAAGTACATGGACGACATGCCCGTCACGCACGGCATCAGCGCCGTGCTCGTGTCCAGGAAAGCGCTGGCCGGTGTGAGCGACGCCGACCTGGCCGCGATCGAAGAAATTACGCGCACCCACCTCGCCGATCTCACCGCCAAGACGCGCGTGCAGAACAACGAGGCCATCGAGGAGATCAAGAAAGAAGGCGTGACGGTGGTGGCGGTGGATCCCGCTGCGCGCAAGGAATTCACCGAGCGCGGACGCGCGGCCTGGAGCGAAGGGGTGGGCACCTTGTACTCACAGGAGCTCCTCGACCGTGTGAAGAAGATGCTCGTCGATTACCGGGCGTCACACGGCACGCATTGATTTCCCGCTGACGTTTCCATGAATCGATACGCCCTGGTTGCGGTTGGTTTCGCCGTCCTCGTGGTGTGCGCGGTCGTGCGCGCACGACTGGACCGGAGCGAGGGCGCGCGGCGCTTCTTCGGTTTCTTCTGGGGCGTCGAGATCGCGTTCATCGTGCTGCTGCTCGCATCGCTGGTGGTGCTCGGCACCATCCAGATCGTGATGCGCAATTTCATGCACTCGGGCCTCATGTGGGCGGACCCGTTCATGCGCCACGCGGTCCTCTACCTGGGCGCCGTCGGCGCCATGATCGCCGCCGCGCGGCTCAATCACATCACCGTCGATGTGGTGTCACGCCTCCTGCCGGAACGCCTCAAGCCCGCGCGCCGCTGGGTGGTCTACGGCGCCACGGCGATCATCGCCTACCTGCTCGCGATCGCGGCCGTGCGGCTCGTGATCGACGAGCACTCCTACCATGAAGTGGCGTTCCTCGGCATCCAGACCTGGGTGCTGGAGTTGATTCTCCCGTTTGCGTTCGCGGTGATCACGTACCGCACGATGCTCGCCATTTTCCTCGCGCGCGAGCCGGCGGAAGCGGGGTCGGAGCTCTAGCATGCTGGCGCTTCTCGGCATTCTGCTGGCACTGCTCGCCTTCAATGGCATGCCGCTGTTCGCGGTGTTCGGCGCGCTGGCGATGGCGCTCTTCTACGCCGAAGGCGTCGACATCTCGTCGGTGGCGGTGTCGATGTATTCGGTCGCGTCGTCGCCGCTCCTGGTGGCGATTCCGCTCTTCACGCTCGCCGGATACCTGTTTGCACACAGCAAGGCACCCGATCGTCTCGTGAATCTTTCGCGCGCGCTCTTCCCGGGCGGACTCGCCGTGGTGGCGCTCGTCGCATGCGCCGTGTTCACCGCGTTCACTGGCGCATCCGGTGTCACCATCGTCGCCATGGGCGGGCTGTTGCTGCCGGCGCTCCTGCGCGAAGGCTACAACCGCAAGTTCTCACTCGGGCTCGTGACGGCGTCGGGGAGCCTCGGTCTCCTGTTCCCGCCCAGTCTCCCCATCATCATCTACGGCTACGTGGCGAGCGTGCAGATCGACAAGCTGTTCCTGGCCGGCATTCTCCCGGGCATCCTGCTGCTCGGGCTCCTGGCGGGCTACGGCTGGTATAAGGGACGCAAGGAAGGCATCCAGAGTCCGCCGCATTCCATGGCTGCGATCAAGAGCGCCGTGCGCGCGGCCGCGTGGGAGATTCCGCTTCCCGTCATCGTGCTGGGTGGGATCTACGGCGGCTTCATTACCGTGCAGGAAGCAGCGGCGTTGACGGCGCTCTACGCGCTAATCGTCGAGGTCTTCATTTACCGCGACATTCCCGTGCGCAAGCTGCCCGAAATTTTCGCCGAGAGCACGTCGCTGGTGGGCGGCATTCTCGTCATCATCATGTGCTCGTTCGGCTTTGTGAATTACCTGATCGACGCCGAAGTGCCGATGCGCATCCTAGCGTGGATGCAGCACTACATCTCGAGCAAGTACACGTTCCTGCTCATTCTGAACCTGTTCCTGCTTGTCGTCGGCTGCCTGATGGACATCTTCTCGGCGCTGATCGTGGTCGTGCCGTTGATTGCGCCGGTGGCCGTGGGCTTCGGTGTGGATCCCGTTCACCTCGGCATCGTGTTCCTCACCAATCTCGAGATCGGCTACCTCACGCCGCCGGTGGGGCTGAACCTCTTCATCTCGTCATTCCGCTTCAAAGAGCCTGTCGTCAAGCTCTACAGCGCGAGCGTCCCGTTTCTGCTCCTCATGCTGCTGGCACTCGTGATCATCACGTACGCACCGGCGCTCAGCCTCGCGCTCGTTCACCTGGTGAAGTAAGACGCAAAAAATACGGGCGTGGAGCTCGTTTGCCCCCACGCCCGTTCCCTGCACTATGGTGTTGAAAGCCTAGGCCTTCGCCCCCATCGTGCCCTTGTAGACCATCGCCGCCAGGATCGCGCCAATGATCGGTCCCACCCAGTAGATCCAGATATTTTCGAGATGGCCTCCCACGATCGCGGGCCCGAAGCTGCGTGCGGGATTCATTGCAGCGCCCGTGATGGGGCCGCCCGCGAGCACATCGAGCGCGATGGCCAATCCGATGAAGAGCCCTCCCATTTTCGGCGCGCGGCCGTCCACCGCCGTGCCGAAGATCACGAACACGAACAGGAACGTCAGAATCAACTCGGTCACCACACCCTGCACAGGAGAGATGTTGGCACCAAGCGCCGGCGTTCCCAGCAAAGTGGCCGCCACGCCGTCGGCCGGCGAGACGAACTTGATCAGTATGGCGGCAACCACCGCGCCCGCCAGTTGGCTGATAATGTACTTCACCGCTGTGCCGGCTTTGACGTGGCCGGTGCTGAGGAGACCGATCGTCACCGCGGGGTTCAGGTGTCCGCCGCTGATCGCGGCCGTGGCGCTGACCATGCAAGCGATGGCAAGGCCATGCGCCAAGGCAATCCCGGTTAGTCCCAGCGCACCACCCGTGGTGTGGTCCGCAATGATCGATCCCACGCCGATGAAAATCAGCGTGAAAGTTCCGATGAATTCAGCGAGCAATGCTCCCATATGGAACCTCCTCCTGCCGGGAGACACGGAGTCCCTGCCGACGGCAGCATAGAGTGAAACGCCGGAATCACGTCAAGCAAATGTTGCTATTCGAAGAAAACTTGTTCGACATGGTCGAGCATGCGACGGAACGTAAACTTCTCGCGCGCGACACGGGCACCGGCTTCACCCATCGCGCGTGCACGCGCGCGATCCGACACGAGCGCGATGATGGCTTCCGCAATGGCGCCGGAATCGCCCACTGCGTGTAGAACGCCCGTCACACCGTCCTCTACGATCTCAGGGATGCTGCTCACATTGGATGCAACGCACGGAATGCCCGCCGCCATCGCTTCGACGAGCACGTAGCCGAAACCTTCCACGCGTGACGGCAGAAGCAGCGCGTCGCTCCCCATCAGGATTTCCGGAACATCGGCGCGGAAACCGGTGAAGATGATCGAGGCATGGAGCCCGCGTTCACGCACGGCCTTTTCGAGCGTGGCGCGATCGTCGCCATCGCCCACAAAGAGAATGCGCGTGTTCGGGAATTTCTCGAGCACGTTCGGCGCCGCCTCGATGACCACGCGCTGCTGCTTGCGCTCGTTGAGCTCGCCCACGAGCGTCACCACGGGCGCATCCGGCGGGGCGCCGATCGAACCGCGCAGTTTCGCGCGCAAGGAGTCGCGCTGGCTGCCAAGCTTGTCGTAGGGCGTGTCGTCGATCCCGTTATAAATGACGACGGCCTTGTCGTCGGGAAACCACGGCGCATCCTTCACCATCGTGCGCTTGGTGGCTTCCGAGTTCACGATGACGCGGTTGATGTCGAACAGATACACCAGCCGGTAGTGGCGCTTGTTCTTGAGCGGAAATTCGCTGCCGCGGCGCGGAATCAGCCGCGGCCGCACAGGGCGCGGACGCAGCGCCCGCGAGGCGCGAATACTGGCCGCCGCGATGCGGATCTCGCGGTCGAGGTTCGGGCAGACGATCTGCGGCTGGAAGCGCCGCAGCTGGGTTGCAAACTGGGTGATGGCGATGGGATCCACGTCGCCGCGCATCTCGATGGCAGTGAGTGGAATGCCGCGGGCCGGCGCACTGGCCGCGAGAACACTCCCGGGCCGGGCGATGAGACGCGCGTCGTGGCCGCGCTCGCGCAGCCCCGCCGCCGTGTCCAGCATCCAACGCTCGCCGCCGCCATAGCGCCGGAGCGAGGACACGAACAAAATTCGCTTTGACTCCATATATTGAACGAGCGCGCGCGTAAAAAGCGCGGGAGCGCATATTGCACGCACGCCGCCGGAGTGTAGGCCCGAACCGTTGC
>DATEHD010000354.1:0-14144 GCA_035279765.1 Candidatus Krumholzibacteriia bacterium
CGCGAATCTCTTCCGGCGACGCGTAGTCGGGCGAATGGATGATCCCCGCCGGCACCACGTCGACAAGGCCGAAGTCGAGAATCTTGGCGACGCCGTCGGGCGTCACAACCACGGAATCGGGTGCGATGCCGCCGTGCAGTACTTCCGCTCGATGTGCCTGTTCGAGACCATCCGCAATCTGTGCCATCAGTCCGAGCGATTGATCGGGATCGAGCGGCCCGTGCGACAGCAACTGCCGGAGGGTCTCGCCCTCGTGGTAATCCATCGCGACGAACCACTGGCCGTCGGCGCTCTGGTAAATGCCGTGCACCGCGCAGATGTTCTCGTGATGCAGCGCCGCGATGGCCTCCATGTCGCGCAGAAAGCGCTTGCGCGCGCCGTCATCGGCGACGCTTCCGCCGGGCAGGAACTTGAGTCCGACCACGCGGCCGAGCTGGCTGTCTTCGGCGCGGCACAGACCTGCACCGTCGGCTTCCGAAACGAGTTTGTAATGGAGGAGGATGCGGCCGATCACGGTGTCATGATACGCGAACGGGACTTTTCGCGGCGGTAAATTTCGGAGCGTGACATCGACATGAGCGCATAAATGACGAAGGCCCCTTCACCTAAGAAGGAGCCTCCGCCACTACTTCCTACTGGACGCTTCAGCGCCCATCCCTCAGTCCAAATCGATCTCGTGCGTCCAGCCGTGCGGATCGGGAGCGTCGCCGGTCTGCAGCGCGAGCAGCGCTTCGCGCAGCTTGCGGCTGACAGGACCGACTTCGGTCGGCGATCCATACTGGATGAGCTTGTTGCCATGCTGAATCGCGCTGATCGGCGTGATGATGGTGGCAGTCCCGATGAGACCCGCTTCCACGAAATTGGGAAGCTCGCTCACCTCGATGGGACGGCGCTCCACCTTCATGCCCATGTCGCGCGCCAGCTCCATCAGGCTCTTGTTGGTGACGCTGTCGAGAATTGACGGCGATTTCGGCGTGACGTACGTGCCGTCACGCGTGATCGCAAAAAAGTTCGAGCTGCCCGATTCGTCGATGTACTTCTTGGTGCGTGCATCGAGGAAGAGCACCTCGGAGAATCCTTTGTCGCGCGCGGCCCAGGTGGCGCGCATGCCCGCGGCGTAGTTGCCGCCCGTCTTGGCGTCGCCCAGACCTTCGGGCGCCGCGCGGTCGACGTGTTCTTCCACCATGATCTTCACGGGCTTCATTCCCGAGCGGAAGTACGGGCCCACCGGCGTGACGAACACCACAAAGAGATATTCGCGCGAGGGCTTGATGCCCACCGTGCCGGTGACACCGATCAATAACGGACGAATGTAGAGCGCCGCGCCGCTGCCGTACGGCGGAATAAAGCGGCGGTTGAGCTTCACGGTGCGATCGCAGCCCTCGATGAAGAGCTCTTCGGAGGGACACACCATGAGAATTTTCTCGGCGGTATGCGCCATGCGGCGCGCGTTCTCATCGGGACGAAACGCCAGCGCGCGGCCATCCTTGGTCTCGTAGACCTTCATGCCTTCGAAGCATTCCTGGCCGTAGTGCAGACACGTCGACGCCAGGCTGATGGAGATCTTGTCGTCCTCCACCACCGTACCGGCGTCCCACTTGCCGTCTCGATAGTTGTATTCGAGATGGCAGTCGGTCTTGATGTAGTCGAAGGGAAGCTCGCCCCACTTAAGGTCGGCTTTCGCCATCGTATCCTTCATCGTGGCACTTCCTCGTGAAGAGAATTCGCGGAGAAAAAGAGCGGCGGCAAACCGCAGTTGAGTACACTCAACGATACCTTCCCCGGCGTGCCTTCGTCAATCCTTATATATCGCGGAAGGGGGCATTGCGCGCCGTTTGCCGCGTCGCGGCGCGGTGTATCGTTCCCCGGGCTTCCGCGGCGCGGCGCCGACTCTGTGCTTGCACGGTCTCCGGCCGTGCATTAGTGTGCGCCATTGACCATGTTCAAGATCACGCGCAAACAGTCGTTCAATGACGACACCTTTCTGCTCGAGTTCGAGCTCGCCGCCATCGCCGAAAAAGCGCGACCCGGCCAGTACGTCGACATCCACCTGAACCCGGATGCGCGTGCCATCACCGTGCCGGTGACGGGAACCGACGCCGAAGCGGGCACGTTCACAATTGTGGAACAGGGCCGCGACCTTCCCACCGAGCAGCTGATGGTGCTCGCCGAAGGCGAAGAAGTATTTCAGATTCGCGGACCGCTCGGCGGTGCGTGCGAGTTCGACGCCGACGGCAAAGTGGTGCTCATGGCCGAAGACCTCGGCGCGGCGTCGCTCTTGTGGCGCGCGCGCGAGTTCCGCGCCCGGGGCGCGTATGTGATCGTGATTCTCGGCTTCGCGTCGAAAGATCGCGTGTTCTGGCCGAATGAATTCGGCGAAGTAGCCAACGAGCTCTACATTGCAACTGTCGACGGATCGTTCGGCATGACCGGCCGCGTGACGGGCGCGTTGCAGGCGGTGTGCGAGACGCACAAGGATGTGGAGCGCATCGTGATGATCGGGCGCCTCAAGACCATGAAGCGCGGCGCCAAGATCGCCGTGGATTTCGGAATCGATGCACGCATCTCATTCGACGCCGTGCGCCATCCCGCCGGATCACCCGGTGTGTTCGACCAGGTCGATCAGGCCAAAGACGTGTTCATGTTTGCGCGCGCGGCCGAACTCAACGCCGAGGACGTCGACTTCGACAAGCTGATCGCCCGCGAGAGAGCCATCTCCGCGGACGCGTCTCCAGAAGAAGACGACAGCGCCCGCAACGCCTCCCGCGCAACGTAGCTCTTCAGCGATACAGCGCTTTCACACTTCCCCACGTGGAGGGTTCGGCAGCAACCGGACACTCACATTGGTTCGGTCCGCCCACGATTACGAGGCCGCCCGAAGCGGGCAACGTTCCGGAGGGACAATTCTCATAACTGATATACGGGTACGTGTCTGCAGGAAGCACTCTCATAACCCCGGCATTGAGGGCCGCTGCAAAGGTGCCAATCACGAAAGTGCCGGACTGGCAACCTCCGTATGTCACGCTCAAATCGTTCGTGATAATGCCGACAGTTGTGTACGGGGTATTGAAGAAAAACAAATTGGAACCGACGGGCAGCTCCAGCTTGAAATGCGATCCACTAGCGGTGTTCGAGATCTTGTGGATGACGTACCCCCGTCGGCACGAATCCAGGACCGAAGCCGCAGTTGCAACCAGCGGTATCGAGGTAAACGCCAATATGGTCAGCCATCGCAACACTGGAAATCAGAAGAACAGAAACCAACAGCAAGAGCATTCGCTTCATAGTTCTGCCTCACGATGATCGTGGTGCACTGCTTCGGGTGCTCGCACCCCGGTGGTTTCAGCGATACAGCGCTTTCACACTTCCCCACGTCGAGTTCTCGACGGCGAGCGGTTCACAGTCGCCACTTGAGGCGATAAGGCCGCGCCCGCCCGTCGCCGGGTGATCTGCCTGGCTGCAATCAAGCGCAACCGGGGTCGCAAGAGTTCCCGCGCCGACAACCTCCAGGTAGCCTCCAGCGACGAGTATGCCCGTGATGGTCCCAACCACAATGGATTGAACGCACGCTCCATAACTGTATGGACAAGGCGGATTGATGCAGAGGGTCTCGTACGGTGAGCTGAACGAGAAAATTGCCGAGCCCGGTGCGTGCGCTGTGCTGATGCCAAACAGCGAACCGGTTGTGCCAGTCGTAAACTTGTGGACGACAACGGCGGACGTAGTAAAGCCCGGAGCCAGTACGCACGAGCTGCCGCTCGCATCGGAATAAATGCCGATGTGGTCGGCCATCGCAACACTCGAAATGAGAAGGAGAGAGACGAAAAGCAGGAGCGCGCGTTTCATAGTTCTGCCTCACAGGGATCGTGTGCACTGCTTCGGGGCGTGAACCAACGCCCGTCCAACCATCAAGGCATCAGTATACCGCTTCCTGAACAGTCCTGACCAGCCCCCTCTCTTGCCAGCGCGTTCATTTTGTCTACAATGTGGCGCATGAAACGGAGCACCGGAAAAACGCGCACCAAGGCACCGGCCAAGGCGAAGACAGCGCCCAAGAAGGATCCTACGCCCGCGAAGGCGCAGGCCACGGCGGCCCCCATCCCGTCAGTTCCGCCGCGCACGATCTCCAAGCGCGACGTTTACCGCGCCTTCGATGAAGTCGCCATGATGCTGGAGGTGTTGGGCGATAATCCGTTTCGTATCCGCGCTTTTTTCAATGCGGCTCGTGCCGTCGAGGACATGTCCGAGGATCTGCATCAAATGCTCGAGAGCGGCGAGCTCATCAACGTGCGCGGCATCGGCAAATCGATGGTGGCGAACGTGCAGTCCATGTTCGAGACGGGAACGTTTCCGGAGTTTGAGCAGCTCAAGCAGAAGGTTCCACCCGGCATGCTCGAGATGCTGCGCATCAGCGGCCTCGGTCCCAAGAAGGCGAAGCTGATCCACGACAAGCTCGGCGTGAATTCGCTGGAGAAGCTGGAAGAGGCAGCGCGCAACGGCTGGATCGCGGAGCTCCCCGGCATGGGAGAGAAAACGCAGACCAACATCCTGGCCGGCATCGCGCGTTATAGAAAATATTCGCAGCGCTTCCTTTATAGCACGGCGTGGGACGAAGCCACCGCCATGCTGAACGTGGTGCGCGCGGTGCCCGGTGTCACACGCAGCTTCATCGGCGGGAGTCTGCGGCGTTGTCGCGAGACCATCGGCGATCTCGACATTCTCGCCACAGCCAAGGACGCAGCGCCTGTCATGGACGCTTTTACCACCGCCGGCAAAGTGGCCACGGTAATCGGCAAGGGGCCCACCAAGTCGAGCGTGATTCTGAATTCGGGCATTCACGCCGATCTGCGCGTCATTCCCGACGAGAGTTTCGCCGCCGCCGCGCATTATTTCACGGGCAGCAAGGCGCACAACACCGAGGTGCGCGCCATCGCGAAGAAGAAGGGATACAAGCTCAACGAATACGGCTTGTTCAAAGGCGAGAGCGACGAACCGATTCCGCTCACCACCGAGGAATCACTGTTCGAGTTTCTCGGCATGCAATTCGTGCCGCCCGAGCTGCGCGAGAACACGGGCGAGATCGAAGCAGCGATGGCGCACACGTTGCCGAAGCTGATCGAGCCCGGCGACATCCGCGGTGTCTTCCACTGCCACAGCAAATACAGCGACGGCCGCGCCACCATCGAAGAGATGGCGCTCGCCGCGCGCGACCTCGGCTTCGAGTACCTCGGCATGGCCGATCACTCGCAGTCGGCGGGCTATGTGAACGGATTGAAACCCGATCGCGTGCTGCAACAGCGCGAGGAAATCGAGAAGCTCAACAAAGAGCTCGCGCCGTTCTTCATTTTTGCGGGAATCGAGAGTGACATTCTGCAGAGTGGCAAGCTCGACTACCCCGACGAGATTCTGGCGTCATTCGACTACGTGGTGGCGTCGGTGCACGGGCAGTTCACGGGCACGGAGGCGGAAATGACGGAGCGCATCGTGCGCGCGGTATCCAACCCGTACTGCACCATGCTCGGCCACCCGACCGGGCGCATCCTGCTTACGCGCGACGGCTACCCGCTCGACCTGCGCGCCGTGTTCGAAGCGTGCGTGGCGCACAACACGTACATGGAGATCAACGCGTGGCCCAACCGCCTCGACCTCGACTGGCGCCACGTCAAGCCCGCCAAAGAAATGGGCGTCGGGTTCGTTATCAACCCCGACGCCCACACGACCAAAGAGATCGCGTTTTACAAGTACGGCGTGAACATCGCCCGCAAGGGCTGGCTTGCGAAGGACGACGTGCTCAACACACGCACGCTCGCCGGCGTGAAGAAGCTCCTCGCGAAGAAATCACGCTAACGATACAGCGCCTTCACACTTCCCCACGTCGAAGGCTCGACGGCAAGGGGCCCGCCGCACGGGTCGCTCGCACCGTTGATGGACGCCTGACCACCTGTCGCCGCGTACTCGCCGAAATCACAGTGAATGCTGACGACCGTTCTGAAAGGCTGCGGATTCACCACGGAAAGCGTCCCGCTCGCTCCCGGAGACCAGATTATTTGCAAACTTCCCACCAGGATGCTCCCGTTTCGGCAGCCTCCATAATCGACGAGCATGTCGGTTTCGATGTTTCCGATGGGAACCGAGGGACTGGGGAAAATCATTCCGACAACGTTGATTCCGGTCGCCGCCGAATGATCGATTCGGAAACGCGATCCGGCGGCGCCGGACGTGGACTTGTGGATGACAGCAACGGTCTCCGTAAGCCCGGTGCCGGTCAGATTACACGACGAACCGGTCGCGTCGGCGTAGATGCCGATTTGGTCCGCCACGGCGGCGTTCGCAATGAACAAGGACAGGATGGCCAACAATAACGGTCGCTTCATGGGTGCTCCTTCTTTCGCTTGGTCGGGGCGTCGTTAAGCAGTCTTAGAAGGGCTCTGGGGGAACCCTCCGCCCGAAATGGCGACCTGGTGGGAGGTATCGAATCGAATGTCTACAGACGGGTAAAGTCGGACCTCGACTCACTGTTCCCGGACGTCACCAACCCCTCGGTTAAAAACCCGATGCGCGACAACGGCAATTGCCGACTCGATAAATCGGGTGAATCACGGATGCCCGCGAGCGTGGCGGCATCGCTATGGTCTGATGCTTGCGGTCTGAGCAGGAGCCTTATCAAAGGCTAAGCAGTTATCTCTCTTGCAACTCGGTTGTGCCCCTTTGTTACGTACGACCGGAGTGACATCCGATGACGAAGACTCAAACAAGGGGCAGATGATGTCTGTAACCAGGGGCTCCACCACCGGCCGAAAGAGCAAGCGTACCGTCGCCGTCTCGTCCGGTGAGGTCCCGCCTCCCCTGACTCGCTTTGCCCCAGCCGCACACGACGAAGACTTTGTTGATCTGTTTGAACATGCCACCATCGGGCTGCACTGGGCGGGCCCGGACGGCGTGATCCTGCGCGCGAACCCGGCCCTCCTGGATATGCTCGGCTATCGCGCCGAAGAATACGTCGGTCGTCACATTTCCGAACTGCATGCCGACCCAGAGCTCGGCCATGACATCCTGGCGCGTCTGTCGCGCGGCGAAAGCATTTGTGACTGTCGCGCGCAGCTCCGCGCCAAGGATGGATTCCTGCGCGATGTGTCGATCTCATCCAATGCACTGTTCGAAAACGGGCGTTTCGTGCGCACGCGCTGCTTCATCGTCGATATCACCGCCGCCGTGAATACGGAACGCCGGCTGTACGCGCGCGACATGGTGACGCGCGCGCTGGCGGAATCGCGCACGCTCGAAGACGCCGCCCCGCGCGTCCTGAGCGCCGTATGCCGCCAGCTCAACTGGCAGGTGGGTGGATTGTGGAGCGTGGACGAAGCCGCGCAGGTCCTGCGCTACGTGCACATGTTCGGATCACCGCGCGCGCCGCAGTTCGAAGTGGTCAGCCGCGAGCACGCGTTCGCGCCCGGCGTGGGCCTGCCGGGGCGCGTGTGGGTCTCCGGCAAGCCGGCGTGGATTCCCGACGTCACCGCCGACGGCAATTTCCCGCGCGCTGCAGCGGCAGCGGCGGAAGAGCTCCACGGCGCTTTTGCCTTTCCCATCACGCTCAACGACAAAGTGCTCGGCGTGATGGAGTTCTTCAGCGACGAGATACGGTCTCCCGATCCCGGTTTGCTCGACATGATGGATGTCATCGGCAGCCAGGTGGGTCAGTTCATCGAACGCTGGCGCGCCGAAGAGGTGCTGTACCGCACGCAGGACCAGCTGCGCTCGGAGCTGCAGGACGCGAAGCTTCTGCACGAGATCAGCGCCGCGATGATCCAGGAGCACGACGTGCAGTCGCTCTACGGCCGCATCGTGGACGCGGCCATGACAATCATGCACTCGCAGTATGCGAGCCTGCAGATGCTGTATTCGCAACACAACGGCAACGGGCACGCGGGCGAGCTGCGGCTCCTCGCATTTCGCGGCTTCAACGAGCACGCGGCGAAGTTCTGGGAATGGGTGCGCCCGGCGTCACAGAGCACGTGCGGCATGGCGCTGGTGTCGGGCGTGCGCGTGATCGTGACCGACGTCGAAAAGAGCGATGCGATGGCGGGGTCCGAGGATCTCGCAACCTACCTCGCCACCGGCATTCATGCCGTGCAGACAACGCCGCTGCTCTCGCGCGACGGTGATATTGTGGGCATGATCTCCACGCACTGGAGCGAGCCCCACGTGCCGACCCGGCGCGACCTGCGCCTGTTCGACATTCTCGCGCGCCAGGCCGCCGACCTGATCGAGCGCAAGCACGCCGAGGAAGCACTGCGCGAATCCGACCGGCGCAAAGACGAATTTCTCGCCATCCTTTCGCACGAGCTGCGCAATCCACTCGCACCCATTGGTTACGCCGCCGAGATCATGAAGAAGGCGGAGCGCGTGACGCCCGAGCTGCAGTGGGTGCGCGATGTGCTGGAACGCCAGGTGCACCAGATGGGCCGCCTGCTGGACGACCTGCTCGACGTCTCGCGCATCACGCGCGGGACCATTGAGCTGCGCCGGCGACCGGTGGCGCTGCGTGTGGTCGTCAACGAAGCCATCGAAGCCGCGCGGCCAATCCTGGAGCGAAACCGGCACGAGCTCTTCATCGACCTTCCCGAGGAGCCCGTGTTCCTCAACGCCGACGCGACGCGCCTGGGCCAGGTCGTGCTCAATCTCGTGAACAACGCGGCCAAGTACACCGGGCCCGGCGGGTATATCCGCGTATCGGCCGTGTGCACAAATGGAACCGTGAGCATGAGCGTGAAGGACAACGGTATCGGCATTCCCGCCGAGATGCTCCCGCGCGTATTCGACATGTTCACGCAGGTGGACCGCACCAAGGAAAGCATGGAGGGCGGGCTCGGGATCGGGCTCACCCTGGCGCAGCGTCTCGTCATGCTCCACGGCGGTGAGATCGAAGCACAGAGCCAGGGTGAAGGGTGCGGCAGCGAATTCATCGTACGCCTGCCGGTACTCCACATCGACGATTCCGTCCAGGAGACGCTGCTGGCTCCGGAGCAGGCGAGCAGATCGCCGCTGCGGATTCTGGTGGTGGATGACAATGTCGACGCGGCCGAAAGCATGTCGATCTTTCTGCAGCAGGCCGGCCACGAGCTGCGCACGGCGCACGACGGGCTCGCGGCGGTCGCCGAAGCCGACGCGTTTCGTCCCAACGTCATCCTGCTCGATATCGGGCTTCCGAAGATGCACGGGCACGACGTGGCCCAGGCGATCCGCAAGCAGCGCGGCAACGACGTCGTCGTCATTGCGCTCACCGGTTGGGGGCAGGAAGAAGACAGGCGCCGTTCGCGCGAAGCGGGCGTCGACTATCACCTCACCAAGCCCGTGAACTTCGAGGAACTCAACAAGCTCCTCGGGGCGGTCAATGTCCGCGAGTCAGGCGAGAGCGCGAGCATCCTGCCACACTAGAAAAGGCAGTTGCCTCGAAATAAAAAAGCCGCCGCACGACGCGGACGGCTTTTTTGTTGCGTGTTTGATCGAGTGCTCAGCGATAGAGCGCTTTGACACTGCCCCACGTCTTGGCCTGCACGGCATCATAGTCGCAGCCGTGACCATCGCCGCCGATCGACGCATGACCCCCTGTTGCTGGAAGCTCTGCGAAGACGCAATTCGTATAAATGATGTTCGCGAAGTTCTCCGCCGGGACGATGGACACCGCTCCAGGCAGCCAATTGGCAATCAGGGTCCCCAGAACGACGCTGCCGGTCTGACACGATCCGAATGCGATCGAGATGTCGCTCGTGACAATCCCGACAGTCACCCACGGTGTCTGGAGAGCAAAAACCGTCGAACCAGGACAGAGGGACGTGTCGACCCTCCAGCGCGACCCCGTCGTGCCCGTGGAGAATTTTTCAATGACGGTCGCGGTGGTGCTGAATCCCGGCGCGAGATTGCAGGTCGAGCCGGACGCATCGCCATAAATCGCGATGTGATCCGCCATCGCCGCACTCGCGATCATCAATGCACATATGGTCAATAACAGAGTACGTTTCATCGTGCCCTCCCAGGCCGTTGTGCAATGCGAAGGCTCCGAGTATACCAACTCATGAACAACGTTTCCAGCGTTGCAGCGTTTGGTTATGATGCGCGGCATGAAGCGAACCACCGCACGCACTCAACGCCGCCGGGCGGCGACCCTTCCCAAGCCGGGTCCCTCCAGGCTCGGCCGAACAACGTCGAAGAAATCCGCGAAACCACATCCGCCGGCGCAGAAGGCGAAGCCGTCGCGGCGTACCGTTGCGGCGAAGAAGCCTCCTGAAGCCATCACGGTCACACCCGAGCTCAAGCGCCGCGCGCTGCGCGTGCTGGATGGACTGAAGGAAGCGTACCCGGACGCGCACTGCGAGCTCGACTTCACCAACGCGCTGGAAGCACTGGTGGCGTCGATTCTCGCCGCGCAGAGCACGGATGCCATGGTCAACACGGTGACGCCGGAGCTCTTCCGGAAATATCGCGCTCCGCAGGACTACCTGGATACGCCCGAGGACACGCTCAAGCAGGAGATTCACTCCACGGGCTTCTTCAACAACAAGACCAAGGCCATCAAGAACGCTTCGCGCGCGATCATTGAAAAATTCAACGGCCAGATGCCGCGCACGATGGACGAGCTGGTTTCGCTGCCGGGTGTCGGGCGCAAGACGGCCAACGTGATTCTCGGCAACGTGTACAAGGTGCCGGGCATCGTGGTAGACACGCACATGCTGCGCATTGCGCGACGTTTGGGCTTCACGGTTCAAACCGACGCGGAGAAAGTCGAGCGCGACGTGATGGCGATTCTTCCCGAGAACGAATGGATCAAGTTTTCGCATCTTATCCCCTGGCACGGACGGCGCTGTTGCACAGCGCGCGCGCCGCAGTGCGAAACGTGTCCAGTCGCGCCGGATTGCCCGAAGCTGATCGATTGAGTCCCATGCACGACGATCCCGGCAGTGAACGCACACGCGTCAAGCGCGAGCCGCAGCGAGGCCAGTACGGGCGCGCGGCGATCAATGCCATCCTCGACGCCGGCATGGTGGCACACGTGGGATTTGTGTCGGACAAGAACCAGCCGTTCGTGATCCCGATGCTCTACGTACGCGACGGCGATCGCCTGTTGATCCACGGCTCGTCGGCGAGCCGCCTTCTCACCACCGCCGGCGGCGGCATCGACATCTGCGTCACGGTGACGATTGCGGACGGCCTGGTCGTGGCGCGCAGCGCTTTCAATAGTAGCCTCAACTACCGGTCCGTGGTCGTACTGGGGAGAGCAGGCGCAATCGAGGAGCTCGGCGCCAAATGGGATGCGTTACGCCGGCTCACCGATGGACTCATTCCCGGACGCTGGGACGATTGTCGTCAGCCGACCGAGCTGGAGCTCAAGGCCACGATGATCCTGGAGATGCCGCTCGACGAAGCGTCGGCGAAGATTCGCACCGGTGGGCCCAACGATGACGAGGAAGATCTCGTCACAAACTACTGGGCCGGCGTAATTCCGTTTGCGAAGCACACGCTGGAACCGGTCGCGCACGAGAAGCTACGCGACGATGTGAAGTTGCCGGACTACCTGCGCCGCTGGAAAAAAGAGGTCTGAGACGCGCGGCGTTGCCGCGCGAGAATGGAGCTAGAGTTCCGTCATCCAACGCACGCGGAGGAACGCGTGCACGGAGACCGGAAAGTCGCCGTAGTCGTCCTTCAATGACGAGGGCACACCGTACACAGTCACATCCCCACCCACTCCCAGCCCCGCGAACGCCGTACCCGAGTGAAAATATCCCAGCGTGAACGCCGTTACACCCACGGTGGGACGCGGGCCCGGCTCGTGGATGTGCTCTTTCGTGAGCAGCAGCTGTTCATCTTTCTCGACCCACTCAGCGCGAGCATAGATCTGCTGACGGCGCGTCAGCTGTTGCGCGTATTCGGCGAGAAACGAATCCGAGACGCCGTGCACACCATCGTTACGCCCCCACACCAGGCTGAGCGCCATCGGTCCGGAGCCGTCGGCGTTGTAATGCAACGACGCCGTGGTGCGCTTCTCGTCGCCGGGAATTTCGGGGTGCATGTCGTGAATGTTGCCGTACGACGCCTGCCCCGACCAGCGCCGGGGCAGATCGAAGTTCACGCGGCCGGACCATGAATCGATGGGGCCACCGTCGAGGTTCCAGCGATTCTCTCCCGGCTCGCGACCGTGGAAACCCGAACCGCTTACGGCCAACCAGCTCCATCCACCACCCACCGTGATCACGTCGTCGGTGATGTGAGTCGAGTCCTGCCAGTGGTGCCCGAGGGGTGCCGTGGGATTGTCGCCAGACGATGCGCGGTGCATGAACGCCACCGGTCCCAGCGCGGGCTCACCCACCAGCGCAAACTGCGCCCACAATCCCGAGCGCGGCGACAAGGCCGCGCGATACGTGCCCGAAATGTGCATGAAGAAGTCGTGCGGATGCTGGAAATCGACGATGGGTTTGCCGTCGAAGGTTTCGCCGGTTTGAAACAACTCGGGCGAACCGGGATCGTCGATGGTGGCGGGCTCGAGCGAATTCATCAGCATGAATGTCACACGCCCGGGTCCGAGATCATGGTGCGCCATTCCCATCAGCCAGTTGGTCGACTCCCACGCGTCGTCGCCGCGATCGCCGCCCTGGCGGTTATAGCCGAAACGGATCACACCCGCGGTCATCCATCCCCAGCCCGGCATGGGCATCTCGCCCATGGCATCGACAGGCATCATCCCGGTCATGCGCCGCATGTCGGAGTCGAACAGGCCCGGCCCTTCGGCCTGCGCGTGGGTGTGCATGTGCCCCATGTTCATGTGCTCCATGTCGTGTTGTGGAAATGCCCGCGCAGCGGGCAAGAGCAACAGCGAAGAAAGGAAAACACCGCGGAGCGTGCGGGGCATTGGGAAGATACGAATCAATTGTGTCTCACGTAGCGCAGCGTGATCGCACCCATCGAGCCGAGGACGACCAGGGTGAGAGCCACATAGATACCGGTGAGAACGAGCGTGTCGCCGCGCGCGACGTTGACAAGGAGATTGGAGATGTCGTGGCCCAGCGCCGAGAAGCGATCCGACGTGGTCCACGCGAACACCTGGCTGATCTGGTGGCGGAAGTGCAGCGCCAGCAGCGTCACCCACATGGTAAGCGTGATGGAGATGCCGGCGGGACTCATGAGAGCACGGAACGCGGCGAGCAGCCTCGGGTGAGACACCGCGCGGACACGCGCGGAAACCATGGCCGGCAAGAACGAATCGACAGCGGGGACCTCATGGCGCCGGGAAACCAGCGCTGCTTCCATGCGGGACGCCAGCTCGAAGGACTCACGGCACGCGTCGCACGAGACGATGTGCGCGGAGAACGTTTCGCGCTCTTGCGCCGACAGTTCGTCGGCGTCGAACCACGTGGCGATGGTCGCCTCGTAGCGTTCGCAATTCTGGTCGTTGTGCTGGTTCATGCGTTGCTCTTGCCTGCGGCACCGGCGCGCCACGCCGGGCGCGAAAGAATCTTCTTCATCTCGGCCTTGCCGCGGTGCACGTACGTCTTCACGGTTCCCACCGGCAGGCTCATGATCTCCGCGATTTCTTCGTACGACTTGTCCGCCATGTAGCGCAACTCGATGGCGGTGCGGTACGTGTCCTCCAGCTCACCGAGCGCGGTAGCAAGCCATTCGCGTTCACTGCGCTCGCTCGTCGCAACGTCGGGTGCGTGGCGCGCGTCCGTCGCGATCTCGACTTCCGTCACGTCCACCGTCTCGAGGCGACGCTTGGAAGATACATCGAGGGCTTCGCGGCGCGCAATCTGGTAGAGCCACGTAGAGAAGCGTGCGTCGCCGCGGAAACCGGCGAGTCCCTGGTAGGCTTTGAGGTAGACGGTCTGCATGACGTCCTGGACTTCGTCGCGGTCGCCGAGCACGGCTCGCACGGCCGCATACGCCATCGTATGGTGGCGCTGGATCAGATCGCGAAACGCCCGCTCGTCGTTGCGAAGCGCTCGCGCGACGAGCTCGGAATCGTGGGGTTGCGGCATCCGCGTCTCCAATGGATATGACCGCCCCCGCCTCCGGCCGGTTTCAACTATTTAAGGCCGCCGGCGGCTCGCAAAAACTTGAAACCGGCAGCCGGAACCCCCGGTCGAAAGGGGTGA
>DATEHD010000355.1:0-7007 GCA_035279765.1 Candidatus Krumholzibacteriia bacterium
GAACCGGCCACGCTGGCGTCGGAGGGCGCGCGCTCGATCGAGCCGGCTCCGCGCATCGTTTCGAAGACCCCTGGAATGGACGTTGTATGGGAGTCATCACGTGACGGTATCCGCATTGCGCGCATCTCGGGCGTGATTGAAACCACGGCGGTGTCGCTGCTCAGTGACGAGCTCAACCGCGAGCTGGCCGCAGCGCCGCGCGCGATTCTCTTCGATCTCAACGGGGTGGAATACATCTCGAGCAGCGGCTGGGGACAGTTCGCGCGCGCCTACGAAGCGACGCACGCGGCCGCGCTCTTCGGCATGGGCCCGGACCTGAACGAAGTTTATGCCTTTCTCGAGTTTAGTTCCTTCCTCAAGTCCTACACGACCGAGGAGGAAGCGATACGCGGTGTGCTGACACCCGGTGCGGTGCCACCGCCGGTCACGCGCCCGGCGCCGGCCCTGGAGGATCACGACGAGAGCGACCATGCGGGTGCCGTCGACGACGTGCTGGGACAGGCGCCCTCCATGCGGCCGACAGACAAGCCGCGCATCGAGCCGGCGGTGAGTCCCGCGCCGAAGCCGCGCGTGCAGGCTCCCGCTCCGGCGCGTGAGCCCGAAGAAGCACCGCGCAGCGGTGAGCTCGATGTGGCGTCCGCCACGCAGGATCACCAGATCGACAAGGACGACAAGCTGCGCACCCTCGGCTGGCAGAAGTACGGCCAGCGTCTCAAGAAGCGCGCGGACTCGGGCAAGCTCAAGGACTCGGGCGGTGGCCAGCTCGATCCTCACGACGAGGACAAGTCGTGAGAAAGATCGCCGTCATTACGTCGAAGGGTGGCACGGGCAAGACGACCACGGCCGTCAATCTCGCGCACGGGTTGGCGCTGTGCGGCATGAAAGTGCTGGTGGTCGATTGCGATCCCCAGCGCAACGTGGCGCTTATTTTCGACGTGCAGGGGAAGCGCACGCTGTGCGATCTCCTGCAGCACGGCCACGTCGATGTGATCGAAGCGCGCAAGAACCTCTTCGTTATCGATTCCGGTGGCCGCGACCTGGCCGAAATCGAAATGGTGCTGGCCACTCGCAACAGCCGCGAGCGGCGCCTGGAGATGGCGCTCGCCAACCTCAAGGGCTGCGACGTGGTGATCTGCGACTGTTCGCCCACGGTGAACCTGATCAACATCAACGCCATCGCGTATGCCGACCAGGTGATCATTCCCGTCAGCATGGACTACCTCGCGCAGGCGGGTGCGCGCCAGACCATGGAGATCCTGGACGAGATCAACGCCAGCTCCACCCACAAGACCACCGTGATGGGAATTCTGCCCACGTTTTTCGACTCGCGCACGCGGCTTTCCAACGACGTGTTGGACGCGTTGCGCCAGCGTTTCAATGGCATGGTGTTCAAGTCGGTGATCCGCGTGAACACGTCCTTGCGCGAAGCGCCCAGCTTCAACCAGACCATCTTCGAATACTCGCCCATGTCGCGCGGGGCCTTCGATTACTACCAGCTGACCGAGGAAGTGTTGACCCGTGTCTGAGCACAAGAAGAAACGCATGGGGCGCGATCCCTTCGACGAGAAGGAAAGCCCGCGCGAGTCCGACACGGTGGCGCGGCTGATCCGCGGTCGGTCGCCGCTGGCACCCGATCCCCGCGAAGTCCCGGTCACCGTGCGCCTGACACCGGGGACGCTCAAGCACATCGACGCTGTGCAGCGCCGCCTGGCCGAACGCGGCCGCGAAATATCACGCGACGAGTTGATCCGGATTGCGATCACCCTGCTGGCGGCGGAGGATATTACGTAGGGCGGGCACCTTGTGCGCGCCATTTTGACGCGATATCATGCAAGTATGAACGAGGTTCGCACCATCGAAAGCTACGACCACCGCAGCGAGATTCTCTCCAGCGGCACCAAGTATTACGTCCAGTCGAGCCTGCTGCCCGCGCAGCGCCTGGTGGTTACGTCCCTGTTCCACGAGGGCGGCCTTCTCACGCGCCAGAATGCCGGGTACGACGGCGCCGTCGCCGGGGAAGCGCTGCGCGTACTGGTGCGCCGTCTGCACGACGAATACAGAGTTCGCCTGACCTCGCTTCTTGATCTGCGCGAGCGTTTGAAGAAAGACGTCGACGCCAAGGCCCATCTGCGCCTGGGGGAGGCGCTCTATCGCCAGCGCCTGTATCGCGAAGCGATGGCAGAAGTGATCCGCTCCATCAAGCTTGGTCTCGAGGATGCGGGCGCGTATTCCATCCTCGGCAATTGTCTCCTGGCGCTGGGTGACAGCGAAAAAGCCATGCGCGCGTTCCAGAAGGGGCTGGAGCTGGCGCCGGGCTACGCCGACCTCCACAACGACCTGGGCGTGGCGCATCTGAAGCTCGAGCGCTGCAAAGAAGCGGCGGCGTGCTTCGAGCGCGCGCTGGAGTGCAATCGATATTACCAGGCAGCGCTGTTGAACCTCGCCATTGCGCTCTCGCTCAACGTGGTGCTCAAGCAGGATTACGAGCTCTCGCGTGACCTGCGCAATCGCATGCGCCGCCTGCTCGAGCTCAATCTGCAGCTCAAGCCGCAGCTCGACGGCGAAGATTTTCGCACCGCCATGAGTGCGCTCGATTCGGAACGTTACGACCTTGTTTACGAGAAGCTCGACGCCATCAGGCGCGACCTCGACACGGCCGCGTCCAATGATCTGTCGCTCGAGCTTTACCTGATCTTGAAGTTCCGGGCCGAGGAGCTCACCGAGGAGGATATCGACGCCCTGGTCGAGCGCCTGAAAATCGCCCTGGAATCAAACCCGGGATATGCCGATATACAAAACGACCTCGGCGTGCTATACGCTGCAAAATGCAAGATTTTCATCGACAAGGCGCACGAGGCGTTCCGCCAGGCCCTCCAGACCAACCCCGGGTTCCGGAAGGCGGAAAAAAACCTCAAGCTGGCGGGCAACGATCGGCAGGGTATTCACTTTCTCTTGAAGGCACTCTTGGACTAGCTTTTGCTTCGGATGGACGGCAGGGCTTACCCATGGAAAAACTCGTTATCTCCGAAGAACGCGCGGGCGCAAACCCGCCGGTTGCCGTCCTGACGTTGAAGGGCACCATCGAGACCACCAATGCGTCCGGTCTCGAGGAAACCCTGGCGCGGATTGTCGATGAACGCTGCTACCGGATCGTGGTCGATCTGGGGGCCGTCACGTACATCAGCTCGGCGGGATGGGGAATCTTCATCAGCGAGATCAAGCGGATCCGCCGCAACGGTGGCGATATCAAGCTGGCCGCGATGTCTCCCGAAGTGCGCGAAGTGTTCGACCTGCTCGAATTCGGCAATATTCTGAAGCCGTACGAGCGACCGGCCGATGCACTGCGCGACTTTGCGAGCGCGAGCAGCAACACCACACCGGGCGGCACGCAACGCCGCGGGTAGATCTCCACGCCGGGAGTTGAAACAGCAACGATGAGGAAGGGTGCGATGGCTGTAGATGGAATCGTCGTCAATGTGATCTCGGGCAACAACGAGGCAGGCGCCTCGATTCTGAAAGTCAGCGGTTATCTCGACACGACGACCGCCAGCGAATTGGAGGCGGCGCTGTACGGGCTGCTCGATCGCGGCATCTACCGTGTAGTGGTGGACCTGAGCGGAGTGAATTACATCAGCTCCGCGGGCTGGGGCATCTTCATCGGGGAGATCAAACGGATTCGCAGCCACGGCGGTGATCTGAAGCTGGCCGGCATGGTGGGCGACGTCCACGAGGTTTTCCAGCTCCTGGAGTTTCACTCCATCCTGGAAGCATATCCCACGACTCAAGAGGCCATCGGCGCTTTTGGCGCCAAGAGCGCGTCGTAGCGGTCCTGCGCGATCGCGCAGTTCTGCATAGCCGTAGCCTGCCCGGTGTATATATTCTCGTGACCTTGCGCTTTCGGGTCACGAGAAGCCATATATAACCGGATGTTCTTTCTCTCCACACACACAAGTCTCACGATGGACGTGCGCGCCTGGGCGATCGTCCTGGCGGCGCTCGTCGCGGCGGCGGGACTGTTTGCTTACTGGCGCACGACGCCGGCCGTCGACCGCCCCGTTCGTATGCTCCTCACCGCGCTGCGCATCGCGGCGCTCCTCTGTCTCGTGCTCTTCCTGTTGGATCCGCGCGCCGTCAAACGCGGTGAGCGCGAAGAACCCGCGCGCGTGGTGCTCCTCGTCGACAAGTCGGCAAGCATGCGGCTCCCCGAGCAGGGCTGGGAGGGGGGAAGATCGCGCTTCGACGTTGCGCGCGAGAGTGCGTCGCGCCTGTCCAGCGAGCTCGCGAAGCGGGGGGCGCAGGTGGAGACGCTGGGCTTCGACACGCATGCCGGAAGCGCCGCTCAGGCGGATTCTCTCAAACCCGACGGACAGGGCACCGACATCACGCAGGCGCTCTTCGATGTGTCGCGCCGCTATGAAGGCGAGCACGTCGCCGCGGTGGTGACGCTCAGTGACGGCGAGGAGACCGAACGCGCGCTGGTGCGCGCAGCGCTCCCGGATGTACGCGTGTTCACGGTGGGGGTGGGCGACACCATTCCGCCCGAGGATGTGCGCATCGACGACGCCGAATACAGCCCCGTGGTGCGCGTGCCGTCGCGCGCGATGATCCGCGCCGGCATCGCCACCAGCGGTCCCGCCGCCAAACGCGTGCACGTTCGTCTGGCCGAGGGCGACCAGACTGTGTTCCAGGCCGATACGTCGTTCGCCGGTGGCAACACGGCCGCGACCATGAACATTCCGGTGCGCTTCGAAAAGCCGGGCCGCCGCGAGATGGTTCTCACCGTGACTTCGAGCGGCAAGGACATGTCGCCCGACAACAACCGTCGCGACATCGTGATCGAAGGCGAGAAGGCGCGCGCACGCATCCTGGTGATGGACCTCTCACCGGGCTGGGAAGTGTCGTTCCTCACTGCGCTCGCCGCGAAGGACCCGTCGGTGGAGTGCGACCTCTTTGTGGGCGCGCAGCGCGAAGCGCCGCCCGCCGGACGCATTCATCGCGCGAGTGAATTTGCGGCACAGCTCGCCACGGCGGATGCGGTGGTGTTGAGCTCGGTGAGCGATGCGGTGCTCACCCCCGCCGTGACTGACGCCATCAAGCGCTTTGTCGAACGCGGCGGCGGGTTGCTGGTGCTGCCCGGGCCCTCGTCGCTCTTCGAAACCGCGGGTGCATGGCAGCGTCTGCAGGACATTCTTCCCGTGACCGGCGCCGCACCGTTTCAGTTCACGCTGCAGTACACGCTGGTGGGACCGGGCGCGCGCGCGGCATCGCATCCCGTGACCGCGCCGCTGGTGCAGCTCCTGTCGCAGACCGAATGGCAGGAACGGGCGCCGCTCCTCGGCTTCTATAATGGAGTGACAGCGAAAGCGGGCGCCGAGATGTTGATCGGTGTGCGCGGGCGCGCTGCGCCGGCCTTGGCGTACATGACCGCGGGCAAGGGACGCGTCGCCGCCGTGGCGGCGGGGCCCCTGTGGCGCTGGCGTTTCCTGGGCGGCACCAGCGGCGCCTACGACGAGCTCATGACACGCCTGCTCGATGTGCTGACGCGCGGTGAAGAAGCGGGACGTTTCGTTTTGATCGCGAAGAAGAACGTGTTCGACGCCGGCGAGCATCCGGTGTTCTACGCCGAAGTGTTCAACGACAAGCTCCAGCCCGTCACCGGCGTTCCCGTGACGATCGAAGTATCACGCGGCGACAGTACCGGCGGTGGCACGCCGCTCGAGCGCGTGCCCATGCACCGCGAGGGCGACGACGACACGCGGCTTTCCGCATCGCTGGATCCGCTGCCGGCGGGACGCTACACCGTACGTGGCAGCGCCGAGCTTCCCGGCCGTACGCTTCAATCCAAGCCGCTCCAGCTCCATGTCTCACAGACGTCGGTGGAATTCCGCAACACCGCGCAGGATCGATCGGCGCTGGAACGCATCGCGCGGCGCACGGGCGGAGAGTACCTGGCGCCTGCCGGTGTGGATGATCTGGCGAAAAAGATCGATGTCTCGCCGCGTCGTGTGCCTGTCGTGTCTGAATCAGTCCTCCGCGCCAGCACGCCCTGGTTCGTGGCGCTTCTCCTCCTCTTGTCTGCCGAATGGTTGCTGCGCAAACGCGCCGGGATGATCTAGCCTTCCTTTCACGTCGTTGACACTCCTCGTCAACCTCGTGCCAATTGCGCGGCGTGAGTAACGCCTGCTAGATTGTGTCACGAGGGTGGTGGGGATGACGACGGGTGGACGCTTCTTCTTCTGTTTTTTGCTGAGCATCTGCGCGGCGCGGCCATGTATCGCGCGTGTCGTGATCAACGAGCTCTACTACGACCATCCCGCCACCGATACGGGCCACGAATTCATCGAGCTCATTAACACGGACGTGGCACCAGCGGACATTGCCGGCGCGACCATCGAATTCCACAACGGCACCGGGACGACATGGACTTTGGTGTGGCGCGCGCCGGCCGCGACGCTCATCGGCGCCGACGGGTTGTTCGTGGTGGGCGGGAACCTCGTCGTCCCGCTGCCCGACGCGGTCACAACGTACTCGCTCCAGAACGGCCCGGATGCGATTCGCCTGGTGGATGCGCAGGGCCACGTACTCGACACGGTCGGTTACGGCGGGCTCGACGATCCCGCCTTTGTGGAGACGATGGGCGCGGCGAAAATCCCGGCCGGGAAATCGATCGCTCGCGCACTGGACGGAGTCGATTCGGACGATAACGCCATCGACTTCGTGGAAGCGACGCCGACGCCCGGGCGCCACAATGTGGCGCGCAACGATGCTGCGCTTTTTCTCGATGACGGCGTGGCCGTGCGCGGTGCTCGCTCCAGGCCTGGAAACGAACTGATCGCCGTACGCGTCGAGAATCGGGGCCTCGTCCCCATCGCCGCCGGTGACGTCGCGCTGGAGCTTGCTGATTCGTCCGCTGCGGTCGTAGAGATCGTGGCGGCCGGCTCGAACTCCCAGGAAATTCTTCCCGGAAGAAGGGAGCGTGTGATTGTGAGTACCGCGCTATCGCGCGG
>DATEHD010000356.1:0-5765 GCA_035279765.1 Candidatus Krumholzibacteriia bacterium
GGCTCGAGTGTGGCGGTCTGCGAGATGTGGTGGACGAGGAAGTCGACGGTGTAGCTCATGCGATCCGTGCGGCTGTCCTGCATGGTGGTGCCGTTGAGCGTGAGCGAGATGTCGAGCGCGTGTGGATCGGGAACCTCGTCGCGCGTGGTGAGCCAGGGACCGAGGGGCCCGCTGCCGTCGGCGCTCTTGGCGCGAAACCACTGCTTTTCTTTCGCCTGCAAATCGCGCGCGGAAAGATCCATGAAGACGGCGTAGCCCGCGACGTACGTCCAGGCGTCAGCCTGCGCCACGCGGCGTGCGCGCTTTCCCATCACGAACGCGAGCTCCACTTCGTAATCGTACTGCTCCACACCCTGGGGATAGGGAGCGAGGTCACCGTCGCCGGCCAGCGCGTTGGGCCCCTTGGCAAACATCATCGGGTAGTCGGGAGCGGTCTTGCCCTGTTCGGCGGCATGGTCGGCGTAGTTCAAGCCGAGGCAGATGATCTTGGATGGATTTGTAATCGCTGGACCGAGTCTCACCGTGCCCACGCGCACGCGCGCCGTGGCGGGAATCGTCTCCGGTCGCGCCAGCATGGAACGGATTTCCCCGAGCAGATCCTGCGCGAGAATCTCGCGTACCGTGCCGGGAAAATGGCGCGAGGTGGCGCCGAGGTCGATGATGACGCCGTCGTCGACAACACCGGGACGTTCTTCGCCCGCGGGGCCGAAGCTCACCAGCTTCATGAACGGTCCACCGCGCTCAGCCGGCGCAGGAATTCATTCTTGTCGATGAACTGCACCGCGCGCAGGTCGGGCCGCTCCTTGCCTTTCGCATCGATGAACACGATGGTGGGCACGCCGCGGATGTCGTAGCGCTTGCGCAGCGCGCGCACATCGGCGTTGCCGTGCTGGGTGAGGTCCGCCTTCATGGTCACGACATTCTTGGTGGCGTTGATCACGTCCTGCTGGCTGAAGGTCTTGTGCTCGAGCTCCTTGCAGGGCATGCACCAGTCGGCGGAAAAATCGATCACGACGGGCCGGCCGTCGGCGGCAGCGCGTGCGAGCGTGCTCTCCGCGTATGGCGCCCAGGACGTCGCGGCCGCGTTGGTGCGCCCGAGAATATGTCCCGGCGCGAGCGCCATGTAGAGACCGTAGAGCGGCACCGCCACACCGACAAAGCGGCGGAAGGCGACGAACAGGAGCGACGTCGCATGCACCTTCATGGTCCAGCCCAGCATCACCCCGCCGATCACGAGCAGCGCGCCGAGAAGGGCGTAGTAGATGTGCTCGCCGATCACCGTGCGCAGGAAATACGCCGCCATCGCGAGCAGCACCACGCCGAAGAGGCGCCGGATCCATTCCATCCACTCGCCCGATTTGGGAAGTCGCGCAATGTTGCCGGAGGCGACCGCGAGCACGACGAATGGAATCCCGAGCCCGAGTGCGAGCATGAAAAAGAGCGAGAAGCCGAGAAGGAGACTGCCCTGTTCACCGACAAAGGTGAGCAGGCCCAGCACAAACGGTCCGATGCAGGGTGCGGCCACGATGCCCACCGTGAGTCCCATCAGGAACGCACCCATGCGCCCCTGTTTTCCCGTGCCGGCCACTCCGGCCAGCTTCTCGGGAATGCGAATCTCGTAATAGCCGAACATCGACATCGCGAGTCCGATCATCACCAGCGCAATCGCGATCAGCACGAACTTGTTCTGCAGCGCCGAGCCGAAAAGGCTGCCTGTGAATGCTGCAATCAGCCCCAGCGCGGAATACGTCGTCGCCATCCCCAGCAGGTAGAGCAGTGCCAGCGACACCGTCTGCCCGGAGCGTCCCCGCGTCTGGCCTCCGAAATAGCTCACCGTGATGGGAATCATGGGATACACGCACGGTGTGAGATTGAGCGCGAGACCGCCGAGGAACACCAGGACGAAGCCGAACCACAACCCGCGCTTCGCGATGGCACCCGCCAGACCGCCGGATGCGTTGTCGTTCTTGGCGACGCTTACGGCCGCCGCCGCCGAATCCGCCGTCGACGGTTTGGCCAGCGATGCAAAATCGATCGCATCAAAAATATCCGAGTGCGCGAGATCGACAGCGGTCTGCGGTGTGGACACCGGAACCGGGATGAACACTTCCTGGCTGTCGGGGAGCAGGCACTTCTGGTTGTCGCACGCCTGGTAGGTGACCACGGCGCGGATCGAAAGCGTATCGACGGGCACGTCGCGTGCGACGTCGATCATGGCGCCGACATACACGGTGCCTTCGTACAGGCGCAGCGGCTTGTCGGAGAACTCGAGCTTCTTCTCGATGCCCTGCGGATACACGGCGCCGCGCACCGTGATGCCGGGCGGAGCGATGAACTTCACCTCGGTGGGCACGAGGAAGTCCTCGGTGACGATGTGCGCGTTGATGTGCCATGGCGCGCGCGTGGTCACGCCGACCGCCACCTGGGCGGTGCCGCCCTGGGGGACGTGGTTGAGGGATACGTAGCCGGTCGCGCTGACGGGCGCCGGGGTTCCAAACGGGTTGGCGATGTCGATCGCATGTGCGCGGACGGACAGTCCGCCCACCACAACGGCGGCCAGCACCCAGTGCAAAAGTCGTTTATTCATAGGGATAAATAGGCTCCGGTGAGCGCCCCCACCGTTCCTACACCGGGGCGGGGGCAAGGTTCGGCAATGATAACCGCTTGGCCCGGCCCGATCAACTGGGTGCGCGCTCGGCCAGGCGGTCCAGCATATAAGGAGCAAGGCAGCGCTGGATGGGCCGGAGAACCTTCCACAGGTAGCGCCCCTGGGTATTCTTGAGCCGGTAGACAGTCACCACCGTGGTCGTTGGAGGATATGCGGTTCGGTCGAGGCTGTAGGCGAACTGGTAGTCGATGCCCGGAACGTGCCCGCCGAACACCACTTCCTTGTCGTCGCGGTGGAGTTCTCCGTCCCCCTTGAATCCGACATTGTCGGCCAGGGTTTTGATGTCATGGAACGACGAGTATTCCATGGGACGGCGCCACGCATCGGCATGGCTCCACATGGTCGACAGTTCGTAGAGGGAACTGTCTTTCGGAACGGCAATGTGTTTGACGTCGTGCGTGCCCGCGACGCCCGCCATGATGGCAAGGCCGGCGGCGGCGGTGAGTCCCAGTATGATCAGAGCGACGATCAGGGCCTTGAACAACGTGCCCATCGGGTCTCCTCTGCGTCAGCGTTTGACGGCGACGGTGATCCCGTCGCGTATCGGCAACATGACGTGCTCGACCCGTGTATCACCCTGTACGTGTGCATTGAACGCGGCAATCGCGCGCGTGCTGTCGTCCTTCGGCTCCAGCACGCGGCCGCTCCACAGCACGTTGTCGGCGATGATCACGCCGCCCTCGCGCACCAGCGGCAGCGAGGCTTCCCAGTACCGGATGTAGCCGGGCTTGTCGGCGTCGATGAACACGAGGTCGAATGGACCCTGCAGCGTTGCAAGGGTATCGGACGCGGGTGCGAGCACGAGACGGATTTTCTTTCCGTGCGGATTCCTCGCCCAGTATTTCTGCGCGAGTGTGGTGGCGGTGGGATCGATGTCGCAGGTGATGAGCTCGCCGTCCGCCGGCAGCGCCATTGCCATGGCGAGCGCGCTGTAGCCGGTGAACGTGCCGATCTCGAGCACGCGGCGTGCGCGTGCGAGCTTGACGATCAGTCGCAGCAACAAGCCTTCGCCGTGCCCGACCATCATCTGCGGGTCCTTCTGCGTGGCGCGCGTCTCCTGCGCGAGCTCTGCAAAGATCCCGGGCTCCGGCGACGAATATTCGTCGGCGTAGTTCTGGATCGCTTCCGAAACAAAAGGAATCATGTTCACTCCCTAAAGCGGCCGCCGTGGCACAGGATACTCGACTTTCCTGATTGCAACCACTGGCGGTTGCGCCGTGTTCCCGCCGCGGGTATGATCGGCGGCCCATGCCATCCGCATTCCCGGTGCTCTATCTCATTCGCCACGCCGAAACCGGTTACAACCGCGACGGCCGGGTCCAGGGCCACACCGACAGCAGCCTCTCCCGGCTCGGGATCGAGCAGGCGCGGCGTATCGGCAAGCGTCTCGACTACGTGCAGTTCGAGGCCGCGTACGCGAGCCCGTCCCGGCGTACCATGCACACCGCCCGCCTGGCGCTGGGCGATGCGAAGATCGAGCCGCGCGAGGGCCTGCGCGAGATCCGCCTGGGAGTGTGGGAAGGACAGAAGGCCGAGGCGCTGCGCAAGCGCTACCCGCGCGAGGTGGATCGATGGTTCCATTCGCCGATGGCGGTGCGCATTCCCGGCGCGGAAACCGTGGGACAATTCCGCCGGCGCGTGGTGCGCGAGATGAATCGCATCCGCAAACAACATCCCGCCGGCGAGATCGCGGTGGTGACCCACGCCGGCGTCATCTGCGCGTATCTCACCAGTGTGCTGGGCATGAGCCTGGATGACCTGTGGAGCTTCAAGATCCGCAATGCGTCAGTGACGCGCGTATTGTTTCCGCAGGGCAAGGCGCGCATCGATCTGCTCGGCGACATTCATCATCTCGAAGGGGTCTTCCGCGAAGCGCCCAACCGGCCCTTCCGCTTGTTCCCCTGAGCACGCGCGCGACAGCGCGCGTCCCCGTTGTATCATCCCGGCATGACGGTTCGGCGAAAAACCACGCGGTCCGCTTCGAGCCCCCTGCAACGGCCTCGCAGGCGTCCCATCTCCACCGAGGAAGCGGCGCATCGCTCACTCGTGCGCGATTGGGCGAAGCGTCTGAAGACGTTCGAAAGTCTCGCCGCCTACGACGCCGACGCTCTTTCCGATGATGACGTGCACGATCTGCGCGTCACCACGCGCCGCCTGCGCGCGTCGCTGTGGGTGTTGCGTCACTGCACGGAATCCAGCGTGGCGGAGCGCTCGCACCGGGAATTGCGCGCGATCGGCAAGGTGCTGGGAGAGCGCCGCATGTGGGACATCGCGAAGCGCGACGCGGAAACCTACCGCGCACCCACCGGCGCCATCGAGAAGAAACAAAAACGCGCACACGCCAGGCTGCGCCGCGCGCTGCGCCGGCCGCGCGTGCGCAAGCTGCTCAAAGATCTGCGCAAGCTGGAGAAGACGATCCCGCATCTCAGGCTGGAACGGCTGGTGCCGTGGCTCCAGGGTTACGAATGGGAGCTCGCGTACCGCATGCACAGGCGGCCGACAGTTCCCACGGAGCGTCACGAACTGCGCATCCTGGGGAAGAAAGTTCGTTACGTGCTCGAATGCCTGGGACGGAACGCGGCGCGACTCGAGGCCTTGCAGGATCACCTCGGCCGCGAGCACGACCTCGTCGTCCTGCACGGCATGATCGGGGCCCGGCGCGGAGTCGCGCGCGATCGCCGGGCGGCGGTTCTGCGCGCGAATCGAGTGATGACGCCGGCGTTGCGCTCCGGCATGCGCGAGCTGCGCGCGCTGCAGAACGATCTCGCCCGCTGGCGCTGATCACCGCTACGAAAAAATCCGCTCCGTGTGCGGCAGTCTGACCCCGCCCGCCACCCGGCGTGCCGCGCACAGTGCGCGCAGGACGTCCAGCGACTGGGCGTCGTGCACGCGATACCAGGGCGGCAGCAGGTACACGCCGAGTTTCTCGCGCGCGATGATGTCCATGGCCTGCGCCAGCGCGCGGTGGGATTCCCATTCGACCTCGGCGCACAGGGCCGGCACCGGCGCACGCAGGCCGACCAGGTAGCAGCCTCCGTTCAGCGCGGGGCCGAGTATCACGTCGTAGTGCTTCAGGCGGTGGAACGCGCGCTTGATG
>DATEHD010000357.1:0-13196 GCA_035279765.1 Candidatus Krumholzibacteriia bacterium
ACCGCGCCAACCGCATCGTGCTGGATACGTATGAACAGGCCATGCGCGAAACCGGGAAGAAAGACATGCGTCTGCGCGTCGAGCACGCGCAGATTCTCTCGCCGCAGGATATCCCGCGCTTTGCCGCGCTGGGAGTGGTGGCCTCCATGCAGCCCACGCACGCGACCTCGGACATGCCGTGGGCGGAAAAGCGCGTGGGAGCCGCGCGCCTCCACGGCGCGTACGCGTGGCGCTCGCTCCTCGACAGCGGCGCGGTGCTCGCCTTCGGTTCGGACTTTCCGGTGGAGTCGGAGAACCCGCTCCTTGGCCTCTATGCGGCGGTGACGCGGCAGGACGCGAAGGGGAATCCGCCCGGTGGCTGGTTTCGCGACCAGAAGCTCACGCTCGTCGAAGCGCTGCGCGCGTTCACCATCGGCGCCGCGTACGCGCGGTTTGACGAGAAGGACGCGGGGAAGATCGAAGTGGGCATGCGCGCAGATCTCACCGTCTTAGACCGTGACATAACGAGCGCACCGCCGCGCGATCTCCTCGTAACGCAGGCGAAATATACGATCACGCGCGGCCGAGTGGTCTACGAACGGCCCTGATGCAGCGGCAGCGTGGTGAGCACGCTGCGGTCGATGATGCGGCCGACGGGATAGAGCCCCGCCGTGCGTTCGTACCACGGCGAACGCTCATAGAACCAGCGACGGATCTTGTCGGGATGATTGGCCAGCGCTGTGTCCGCCTTCGCTTCGCGGAAATCCGCCGCGAGCTGCGGTGAATCCGCAAGCATCTTCCGGATCACTTTCTCGAACGCATAGTTCTCGAAGTACTCCTTCTGCTCGAAGCAGGAGTCCATGTACCCCCAGCGCACCAGCGCATCGGGGGCGGCGGGCTCGAGCAGGTTGACGGCGACGCGCGCCAGTGGCTGCGCCGTGTCTACCACCACCGAGCCGGGCGCGAACGTCATTTTTTCCACCACGGGGGTGAGGTTGTACTTCACCGAGTGGTGTCCCTCGAAGGGTTTCGCCTCCCACACCGGATTCGAGAAACGATAGGTGGAAACATCCATGGTGACCGGACGGTCCAGGCGCGTGAAGCGGACACCATGCGCCGTGAGCCTGTCGATCACCACCGTCCACTGGGCCGGCACGATGTACGCGGCCGGAACCACCGCCTGCGCCGTCACCTGCTGCGTGGTGAAATAGGGAATGCGCATGGTGCGCGGCGTGGTGGTGAAGTGCACCCAGTCTCCGCCCGTGATGTCGCTCTTGTCCGTGTAGTAGTCGAGTCCGAGAAAATCGAACATCGTACTGTCGGTAAACACCGTGTCGAAGGCGAGCGGCAGCTGCTTTTTCTCGAGCGTGGCCGCACGCGCGTCGGCGCCGGCGATCACGTTGCGCAGCGTCGCGTGTTCGGCATTGATCACCTGGAGTGAGGTGCGCAGCATTTCATAGGTGCCTTTGACGCGCGTGGCGTAGTCCTTGAGCATGTGCGTCTCGATCAAGACGGCGGGACGGTCGCGCAGTGCGCAGTACCCGGTGGAGAAGCGCGGCGTCGCCGGGCCGGCTTTCATTCCGCTTTTCGGATCGTTGTCCTTCCGGAAATTGGCGTACGGGCACAGCGGCATACCTGCTGCCGCCATGAGCGGCTCGAGTGCTTTCACGTAGCGCTGGGCCGTCCACGTTGCCACCGACGAATCGGTGCTGGCCCACACTTCGGCGGTGTAGGTGACGACGTGCTGGTAGTCCGCACCGTCGGTGACGTGGCAGTCGAAGAAGAAATCGGGCTGCCACTTGTTGAAGAGACCGAGCCACGCCCGCATTTCCGGCGTGTCCGCCTTCAGGTAATCACGATTCAGGTTTAGATTGGTCGCGTCGGCACGAAAGCCCTGCACTTCGGGGCCGTTCTGGTTGGGACGGTTGTAGGCGCTGCGCCGTTCGTGCCCGTCGATGTTGAACATCGGAATGAAGAGCAGTGTCACATGATCGAGCAGGGGGGCGAGCGTCTTCTCCACGGCCATGGCGCGGATCAGCATGAGCCCGGCATCCTGGCCGTCGATTTCGCCGGCATGGATCCCGGCCTGGACAAGCACGACGACATTCTCTCCGCTGTGGGCCTTGGCCGGCGTGAAGCGCCCGTGGCTGTCCACGATCAGCACCTGCATGTCGCGGCCTTCCGGACTCTTCCCGTAGCTCTCGACCTGCACCCACGGCGCCGCCTTGTCGAGGCGCCGCACATAATCCATCACGTGGGCATAGTCGGGCGACTCCTTGCCGCCCGACTTTTCGAAGTCGGTGGCGAGATCGGGCGGCGCGGGTGTCGACGCCCGGGGCAGGAGGGAGAGAGTGAAAAGGAGCACAAGGAAGCAACAACGGGATTTCCATGGGATGGCTTGCATGGCGCGGGATTATAGGAACCCCGTTCGCGGGTGGCAACCGGGGAAACAAGGAGCCCCGGCAGCACCTTCCGGCACTGAAAATGAAGATGGCCCATTGACAGCGTTTAATAACCGGAGAACACTCGTGACAAGTACTGCGAGGAACGCCGGCGGGTGGGCCCGCCGGACTCCTTCGCAGAAAGGAGACCGTCATGAGCCAAACCCTACCAGGGCGATGGTCGGTTCCTTTCCTGCTCCTGCTGAGCGTGGGGTGTGCATCATCCTCGCTTCAGCTCTTGCATGAGCCTCCGTCGTACCTGGGTGATCTGCGCTCGGAGTACTTCACTTCCAATCCGGACAGTCCGTATCGCGATGCGATCACGCGGAGTACCGTCGTGACCGGCATGGCTCCGTTCGACGTATTGGCGTCGTGGGGCCGTCCCGAAACGCGCGTGCGTAACGCGGTTGACCAGGAGAAGTGGACATACCTCGACGTGGACAACGATTCCGGAGATGCCGTGGTCTACGACCTGATGTTCCAGAACGGGATTCTGGACAAATGGACGAGCCGCGCGGTGAAGGATGTCGGACTGGCGTACAACAGCAAACACGAGGAGTTGACGCGCATCGTGCCGGCGGATCCGCCGCAGGGCAAACGCGTGCCGACCAACTAACGGCGCTGGAAGCGCGCCGCGTTTTGCAGTAAGAATAGCGGCGTGGGTTGCATCAGGCAGCCTGCGACGCTAATGGTGCGTCCGGCCCGGATTGCCGGAGTGGCGTAACTGGTAGACGCATGGGACTTAAAATCCCCTGGGGGCAACCCCGTGCCGGTTCGATTCCGGCCTCCGGCACCACTTTCAGTACACCTGAGATCCCCTACAAAGCGACACGCAGCGGGAATCGACGCTCCCACCATCGTCCACAGCGCGGGTACTTATGCCGAAGCTGAACTGGAAGCTACTGACCAGGAAGCGCGAGAGCTCTACCCAGGGCCTGCCTCCCGGCACGGAGAATCTCGCCTGGGTTACCAATACCGTCACGCTCATTTACGGTGAACGCGACGCCGTCCTCGTCGATACCTTCTTGTCCGTGCAACATTCGAAGGAGCTGACCGACTGGGTCGCGGAGTGCGGTAAGAACCTCAGCGCCATTTACATCACGCATGCGCACGGTGATCATTTCTTTGGTCTGAAACTTCTGCTCGACAGGTTTCCGAACGCAAGAGCGTTTGCGACAGCTTCAGGCGTTGCTGGAATGCAAAAACAGATAGCCCCGGACTTCATAAAATCTTTCTGGGAGCCGCGCTTTCCCGGCCAGCTTCCTTCACCGCTGGTGGCGCCCGAAATCCTGGACGGAGACGCGCTCTATCTCGAAGGGGAAGAACTGCGGATCATAACCCTCGGCCACACCGACGCAGCCAACTCAACTGCGCTGTACGTTCCTTCGATTGCGCTGGTCGTGTCGGGCGATGCTGTCTACAACAACACGCATCCCTACCTCGCCGAGTGCGATGAAAAGGCCCGCAACGAGTGGCTTCGCGCGCTCGATAAAATCGAGGCTCTGCATCCGCAAGCGGTGATCGCCGGTCATGGCGTGCTCGATCCTGATAGCTCTCCCCGCCACATCGAGGAAACGCGCGCATATATCCGCGACTTCAACCGGGTCGCGGCGAGTGCGTCGACGGCCATGGATCTTTACGAGAAGATGCTGGCGTTGTATCCGAACCGCGTAAATCCGGGTTCACTCTGGGCCACCGCCAGGGCTCTGAGGGGCAATGCACCTGCATCGGAAGCCAAAACTTGACGTCGGCATCCGATGCCCTGACTCGTTGCTTCTTTTCAGGACCGGCGTCCGCCGAACTCATCCGCGTTAAGCGAAACAAATTCCCGGACGCTCATCGGCTGCCGGCCGGTCAAGCGTTGGACGCCGTCCGCCGACCTGTCATAACGTCCCGCCCGGTGCAATGCACCCATCGCCACCAGGTGCCCCGTCACATGCTCGGGTAACTTGTACGTTTTCAGCACCTGTTCCCATTTCTCCGGGTCAATGTCCGAGTATGTAATCTCCCGGTTCAGCGCCGCCGAGAATTCGCGGGCGACGCCATCCATGTCCTGCGACTGCGGACCGGTGAGCTCGTAGATCTTGCCCAGGTGCGCTGTGGGGTCGGCGAGAACGGTAGCGACCACCTGAGCGACATCGGCCCCCGCAACCGGTGACGTCTTGCCGTGCCCGAACGGCACTTCGATGCGGTCCCGGTCGCGGACGCTCTGACCGGTTAATTGGAAAAAGCTTTCCAGGAACATCGTCGGCCGGATCGTTACGACAGGCAGGCCCGACCACGCCAGCGCCTGCTCGCCCAACCAGTGCTGCCGCTGCTGATGACTCGGAGTGGTGTTCTGGATGCTCATCTCGGAGACCGTCATCTGGGACATGTTGACCAACGCCTTCACCTCGGCTTCGCGCGCCACGGCCGCCATGGTCACGGTCGCTTCGAGATACCCGGCATTCGGTGACATGCTGAAGTAGACCCGGCTGCAGCCGCTGACGACGCGATAAACATCACCCGGTTCGAGCAGGTCGCCGACCACCACCTGGGCGCCGGCGGCTCGTAGCGACGCCGCCCGTTCGTCGTCGCTCCGCACCATGGCGCGAACCGGAAGGCCTCGATCGAGTAGCAGTCCGACGAGGATGCGACCGACCGATCCCGTTTTCCCCGCTGCCCCGGTTACCAATATCAATCCGTTATCAACCATGCACCTGGCTCCTACAGCGCGACCCGCAGCAGCACGGCGGGAATCGACGCTCCCACCATTGTTCCCAGCGCAAACACCCACAGCCACGACATGTGTGCCCCGAAGAGCGCGTAGCTCGCACGCGGGTAGGCGATCGTCACGGTTTCGATGGGTGAGTCGTTGCTTATTGACGGCATTCCGATATCGGTGAGTGCTCCCATGAGGGAGCGTGCGCGGCGCTCGTGTCCGATGGCGCGGCCGTCACGTTGCGCACATACATTGAAGCGGTAGCTCTGTCCGTACACCTCGAGCTGCAGCGGCTGCCGGCCGGGGAGAGCGTTCACACGCCATGCAATCTCTCGCGTCGCGGGTGCGCGCACGGAGCTCGCATCCGTTGCGGCGGTGCCTGCGAGCCCGCTCGGTACCTGGCGCACGTCGAGGCCCGGCTTCAGTCGCGCGGTGACCACCGTGCGGGCGCCGGGCGCGAGTGGTGCGCACGCGTAGCGTGATTCGACCTGGATGAAAAAAGGAATCGCGATCAAGGCCACGACGAGAATCGGCTTCGCGGCCACGCGCAGGTACGCGCCCTGGGCCGCGATGGCACCGCCCAGCGCGCGCAGGATCAGCACCAGGTCGTCGGGATAGAGGCGCATCTCGATGACACGCGCCTTGAACACCTCGCGCGTGCGGCGGATGCCGGCTTCGTCGGCAAGTGCGCGGTAGAGAAGCGTGAGTCCGGCCCCGGTCAGCATGGAAAGCGCAATCAGCCCCGCCGTCCGGTGCGAACCGAACGGGAGCACGAGCACGTCGAAAATGCGCGTGATGACGGCCGTGAGCGCGGAGAGAATTTCGCCCATCAGGAAATGTAGCCGAGACCCTCGAGCTTCTTCTTCACGTCTTCGTCATTCGACGCGTCGTCTGTGCGCGAGAGCTCGCGCTCGAGCACGTGCGCAATGTATTCGTCCACGCTGGCGTATCCGGCCTTCGCAGCTGCGGCTTTCACTTTCTCCATGAGCGCCGGATCGAGTTGAATGCCTTTCTTTCCGAACATGACTACCTCCCTGGGTTCGTCCACAACGCGCGGCCGCTCATCTGCGGCGGTGCTTTCACTCCGTACAGCGACAGGATGGTGACGGGCAGATCGAGCAGATTGGGATCGGACTCGGTCACCTTGCGGTTCGTCACCAGGATACCGGGCACGAGGCGATGATCCATGCAGTGATCACCCGTCCACTTGCCGAGGTTGGGGGTGAGCAGGTCGGCTGTCACCGTGCCCAGCGCGGAATCGTCGCTGGAGCGATACCCGCGATTGTACCCCACGATGAGGTCGGGGGCGCGCGCCACCTGGCTGCCGTGGAACGCGTCGCGCGCCCGCACCACTTCGGTGATGACCTGCTGGCCGTTTTCAGGATCACGAAAGGCGAGAAGCTTCGGCACCAGCTCGTCGATGAGCGCGTCGTATTCCTTGCCGCTCGCCACGATGCCCTTGCCCTCGCGGCCGATGAGATTCACATAGAGCCCGTTGAGTCCTGCTGCGTAAGCGCGCGTCTTGCGCCAGAACACGTTGTCGAACAGGGGATGCTGGCCGATCTCGTCGGGTCGCACCAGGGCCAGGTAACCGTTCTGGTAGAGCCAGGTGTTGAGATGGACCTTCTTGTAATACGGCGCAAAGCCGTGGTCCGAGAGCACGATGATGGTGGCATCGTCACCCACGCGCGCGCGCACCTTGCCGAGCATGGTGTCCATGTCCTGGTAGAGGACGCGAAAGCGATCCGCAAAAGCGGGGTCGGCCTGCGCGTGCGCGGGATGCGCGGCGTCGCTGTTGCGCCACAGCGCATGACAGGATTGATCGATGGTGGAAATGTAGAAGAAGAGAAGGCCGTCGCGATAATCGTGCAGCACCGCATCGAGCATGCGACCGCGCTCGGCGAGCAGCGTGTCGGTCTGCGTCACAAATTCCGCATCCGAGAAGACACCGGCCTCGAGCGCCTTGGTGTCCTCGGCGATCCCCAGTGTGTAATACGGACCGGTGCGTCGCGCCAGCTCGGCCGCATACGACGGCGGCGTGGAAATAGGCAGCGCCGGATGTTCCGGATCGATGTTGATAGGCGAGACGTAGAGCTCGAGCGCCGGCGTGACATGACGCAGGTAGAAACGGACCATGGCGGGCAGTTTCTTGAACGGCGGCATCAGATCGAACTGGATGGGAACCCAATCGCTCCATTCGCCGGCGCGGAGCACGCGCACTTCTTTTCCAACGGTAATGCGCGCGCTGTTGTGTTCTTCGTCGGTGTCGATGCAGAACTCGCGCGTCAGATCGGGGCGGCTCTTGCGCAGCGAATTGGGCGGTCCGGTCAGCGTGGCGCAGGCGCGATGGTTCTCGATAGTCACCGGGATGATGCGCCCGCCGCTGGCGTGCGCGCCCTGCCAGAACTCGGCGTTCGTGTAAAGCATGAAGGTTCCGTACGAACCGATGAGGTCCGGTGTGCCCATGCCTGACAACGTGTGCGCCTTCGTCGGCACCGGCGGATAGTTGGCAGGAACCCGGATGATTGTGCAGGGAACGCCGTCGCGATCGAGAATCTGCCAGAAGGTTTCGCCGATGCGGAGCTGGCGCGCGCCGCCGCCGGAGAGGGGGAGCTCCCAATCACCGACGCTCAGCGTGCGCCCGGGCTCGATCACGTCGGCGGCGGAGAACACGGGTTGATACGTCTTGGGATCGCGATGGATGAAGTCGAAGATGCCGTGGCCGCCCGGGTCCATGCCCGTGGAGAAGTTCGACCAGGCGACCGGGCTCTGCGGTGGAATTGATGTGCCCAGCCTGGAAAACGTGCCTTCCTTCATCAATCGCTCGAAGTTGGGCATGGCCCCTTCGGCGACGAATTTCGCGAGCAGATCGGGATCCATGCCGTCGATGCCGAGAATGACCACACGCGGCGCGTCTTTGGCCGCAGCCGACGAGGCGAGTGCGACGACGAGCGCGGCGACGAGCAGGCGCAGGCGGGTCCTCATGGGACGAGGAGGCTCCTTCCCGTCATGTAGGCGGGAGTCTCGACGCCGAAGAGGTCGAGCACAGTGGGACCCATGTCGATCAGTCCCGTGTCTCGGTCCGCGAGCGGCACGTTGGTGAAGAGCACACCGGGAACGATCTCGGAATCGACACAGTGGTCGCCGCTCCAGCACTTGTGGTTGTCCTCGAAGAGCTCCGTGCGCACCGCACCCTTCGCGCAATCCCACGACACGCGGTAACCGTCTTCGTAGCCGGGGAGGAGATCGGGGCCGCCGTCGCGGTACGGTCCGCTCCAGTCGGCGGCGACATCCACCACGCGGCGGATGGGCTGCACGCCGTTGTCGCGGAGCGCGCACAGCCCATCGCGGATGCGACGCTTGAGGGCAGCCGCCTCGCCCGGTGGGACGATGCCCTGGCGCTCACGTCCGGCGAGGTTGATATAGATGCCGGAGAGGCCGAGCGCGTAGGCGCGTGTGCGCGACCAGTCGACGGCGCTCAGGTACTCGCCGGGCCCGGCGCCGTCACGCAACGCCAAGAGGCCCTCCTGGAGGAGCCAGCCGTTGATGTTCACGCCGCGGCGAAAATTCTTGAAGCCGTGATCGGAGAGAACGAACAGCGCCGTGTGCTTGTCGACGTGCGCCACGGTTTCGCCCACCAGCGCGTCCATGCGGCGGTACATCTCGTTGACGGCGTCCTTGTGCATGTCGACGTCGCGCCCGGCGTTGGCGGGATGCGTGGCGTCGAGATAGCGGTAGAACATGTGCTGCAAACGATCGCTGATGTCGAACACACACACCGCGAGGCCGCCACGCAAGCGCGAGAGCGTGTGGTGCCACATCTGGCGGCGTTCCTCGTGGAGCCCGTAGGCCTGGTCGAGGAAGCCCTGTTCGTCGATGGCGCCGTCGTTGAGGGCGCTGGTGTCCTCGGCCAGCCCGAGCGTGCCGAACGGCCCCATCAGCTTGGCGAGATAGATGGAAAACACCGACGGATGCGACACCGGAATCGCCGGCGATTCGGGATCGATGTGGATCGGTGTCACGTAGACGCGGACGGCGTCGGCGAGCTGAATCGGATAAAAGCGGGCGATGCCATGCATAGTGACGCCTCGCGCTGCATGAAACGGAAGTTTTACCCACGGAGTGTATTCTCGTTCTTTCAATTCGTATCGACTACCGTTGACGTGGAGTTCAAATCCCGGGTTTGTTCCGCGCCTATCGGCGCGGGACCCTCTGGCGGCGCGGATTTCCACCCGCGCATTGACGGTCTTGCCGTCCACCGGACTGGGCGGTCCGGGAATGTCGATGTCGCCGCCGCGCGCTCCGACTTCCACCACCACCCCGCCATCGGGCGCTTCCGCGCGATCACTGGTGATGTATGTGAAAGAGCCCTGCGTTCCGCGCAGATCGGGGACGCACATGCCCGCGATCATCACACCATCGATCTTCTCGACAGGAAATGTGATGGGCACGCGCAGCACCGAGCTCTTCACGCCGTGCGTGGAGAGGACGCTCCAGAAGGTCCGGCTCTTGCGCAGTCCGCGCACGCCGCCTTTGGAAATCGGAATCTTGAAGGGGCCCACGCCCACCATGCGCGTCCGGCCCCACACCTCGCTCGACGACAGAAGCGGCGCGTAGTTGCGCGGATCACGCGCGATGAAATCGAAAATGCCGTGGCGCGACGGATCCACACCGGTGGCGAATGTCGACCACGCCACGGGTGAGAGCGCCGGCATCGAAGTGCCGAGCCGGCGATAGGTGCCGTCCTGGCGCAGGCGCGAGAGATTGGGAAGCTCGCCGCGATCCATCAACAATTCGCAGCGGTCCGGGTCGAGACCGTCGAGGCCGAGGATCACCACCTTGCGCACGCGCGCGCGTCGCAGGCTCCGGCGGCGCTTGAGGTGACGGATGACAGCGCGCGCCGGAAACGTGAACAGGGCGAGCGCTCCCGCCGCGAATGCGACAAACAGCGTGACGAAGGATGAGACCAGTGCGAAGCCGGCGCCCGGGCCGATGTACGCGAACGACGGCGCGGCGATGGCAACGAGCACGAGGCTGAGTGCCAGAACCGGAACGCGGCTACGCATGGGTGGGCAGGGCATCGAGGCTCTGCATGACCATTGCCGGCACGTCGAGGAGCGTCAGGTCGCGACCCGCGGGCACGAGATCGGGGCGCGTTGTCACCACGAAGGCGTCGTCCCAGGTGTGCATCCCCTGCAAGCGCCGCGGCGCCACCACCTGCGGGGCGCCGAGACGCCCCTTGAGGTCGAAGCCGGGAGTGGAAAGAAGAATGAGATCGGGGCCGTTGGCTGCCACAACACCGCTGTAGACGTCGCGGCCGCGGAAGACGCGACGGATGATCTGCTCACCTTCATGACGCAGCGCGAGAAAGGCCGCCGAGATTTCATCCAGCAGCGCATCGGCGCGGGATTCGTCCACGCCGCCGCGCGGATAGCGCCCGCGACGATGGAGATAGATGCGCGAGGGGTCGAGGCCGAACGCCACCGCCGCTTCGGAGATGTTTTCCATGCGGCGCGGGTCGTCGCCCGTCATCTTGAGAAAGCCGTGCTCCGCCAGCACGGTGTTGATGTTGACCTCGTGGCGTGTGCGGCAGAAGCCGTGATCCGACAGGACGAAGAAATTGCGCGGGTCGGACGCATCCGCGATGAAGCGGTCATAGGTGCGGCCGACAAACCCATCCACGGCGCGATAGTAATCGAGGAAATCGCCATGCTGGGGATGCGCGGCGTCCTCGTACGCATCCATCATGAAGTGGTGCAGCCGGTCGGTCCCGGTGATCACCACTTCCATGAGATTCCACTTTTCCTCGCTCCACAGAAAATCCATCAGCGCTTCACGCACGCGCAGGAGCTCGTGCAGCGCGCGAAAAAGAGCGGGCGGGTTATCGCGCACAAGTTCGGCATCGAGGTCGATCTCGTAGTTGATCTCGCGCAGCTGGCGGAGATAGCGCGCGGGGAACACCGACTTGTCGAGATGCACGGCGACGAAGCCGGACACCAGCGCGCCGTGCACCGGCCGCGCCGGATACGTGGCCGGCTGGTTGATGACCACGCTGCGCATCTTCTGTTCGCCGAGACGATCCCAGATGGTGTCGCACTTGAGGTCGCGGAAGCTGGGGAAGCTTTGCGTGTAGGTGCCGGGATGCAGGTCCGTGAAACCGAAGATCCCGTGCTCGCCGGGGTTCCTCCCCGTCATGAAGGTGGACCAGCTCACCGACGAAATCTCGGGGAGCGAAACCGTGGTTTCACGCAGCGTCCCCTGCGCGATAATGGCGCCCAGGCGCGGCATGACACCTGCCGCGACGAAGCGTTGGATCATCGAATGGGGAACACCATCGAGCCCGACAACGCAGGCCCGCTGGGACGGCTGCTGGAACCACTTGAGCGCCATGGATCAACAGCCCGCTAAATGTAGCCGAGATCCTTGAGCCGGCTCTTGATGGCCTCTTCCTCCGCGGCGCTGTACTCGGTACCCGGAACGCGGGGAACGTAGCCGAGGGCCTCGAGCGTCGTGATGATCTTCGCCACACTCTGCTCTTCGCTCTCGCGGTCGCTTTCGATCAGCACCTCGGGCTTGAGCGGCGCTTCGTAGGGATCGTCCACGCCCGTGAAATGCTTGATCTCGCCGGCGAGCGCTTTCTTGTACAGGCCCTTCACGTCGCGCTCCTTGAGCACGTCGATCGGGCACTGGACGTAAACTTCGACGAAGCGGCCGATACCCTTGCGCATCTCGTCGCGCACGTCGCGATAGGGGGAGATGGCGGCGGTGATCGCCACCGTTCCGTTGCGCGCCAGCAGCTTGGCGACGAATCCGATGCGGCGGATGTTTGTGTCGCGGTCTTCCTTGGAGAATCCGAGCCCTTTGCTCAGGTTTTCGCGCACTTCATCGCCGTCGAGCACTTCGACGTTCATGCCGCGCTCGAGGAGCACCTGCTCCACGCGTCGCGCGAGAGTTGATTTTCCCGATGAGGGAAGCCCGGTAAACCACAGTGTGAAGCCCTTCATGAATCCTCCCTTGAGCAGTAACCCTGCGTAATTATTAGAGAACCTTGCCGATCATCTCCGGCGGAGCCGGAACGTTGAAATAATCGAGAATCGACGGCGCCACATCATAGATCGAGACGGGCGGCTTCGAGCTTGCCGTCCGGCCGCGCCCATGCCACATGAAAATGCCTTCCTGGGCATGGTTGGCGTCGTCCGGACCGGTGTCGTTGTCGAAGATGTGGACGGTGGGATTGCCCACCGTGCCCGCGCTGCGCCAGTCGAGATTACCGAGATACACCACGAGGTCGGGCGCGATTCCGCGACACTCGCGATAAATTTCTTCCGGGTAGAGCGCCCGGGTGCCGATGGGTTTTCCATTCTCGTCGCCGAGCGCTTCGATCTTCGCGCGCAGCTCGGCACGCACCCGCGGCGCGTCGGCCGGGGCGATGGTGCCTTCTTTTTCGCGGCCCTGGATGTTGAGGAACACGCGCGCGTAATAACCCCCGTCGCCCCATGCTTGCGTGCGCGACCAGTCCACCATCTCGGGTTTGAGTCGCGTGGGCTTCGCCGGCTTTTCCTTCAGCACGAGATATCCCTCACGGATCAGGAAATCGTTGATGCACACGGCACCCACCATGCGCTTGGCGCCGTGGTCGGAAACCACGATCACCGAGGTGTCCGCGGGCAGCGCATCCACGGTGCGGCCGATCTCACGGTCCATGTTGAGGTAGTAGTGGTGCACCACGTCCTCGAACTCGTTGCCCTTCACGTACAGACGATGGCCGGTGTCGAAATAGCGCCAGAACGCATGATGCAGGCGGTCCGGTCCCATCTCGACCATCATCGCGAAATCCCAGTCTTCCTGCGCGGTGGTGGCGCGGAAGGCGCGGAAGCGGCGCTCGGTCATCACGTTGATCTGGTCCAGCGTCTCGCGCTTGTTCTCGTTCCGGAATTCCTTCACGTCGATAATGTATTCGCCGCCGGCCAGCGTGTTGAGGCGCGACTGGAACTCGGGCGGAAACGTGAAGCATGCGTTGTTGTCGGGGGTGAGAAAGCAGCCGACGAGGATGCCGTTCAACGGTTTCGGGGGAT